>CAJMOM010000006.1:0-25313 GCA_905215005.1 uncultured bacterium
TCGCCCTCAAGACCCCACAGGCCGGCGAGCGCGATGATCTCGGAGGCGTTGCCGCGCACGATGGCGGGCTTGTACTGCTTAAGCTCGTTTACCAACTGGGTGCGCAGACTGCCGATGCCCAGGCCCACCGGATCGAGCACCCAGGGCTTGCCGGCGTCGTGTGCCGCCTTGGCCGCGCGGGGAATCGTCTGCTCGTAGATGGGGAAGAGCGTGCCCATATTGAGATAGATGGCGCCGCCGCCGGCAACGAGCGCCTCGCCCTCGTCGGGAAGATAGACCATGGCGGCCGATCCACCCACAGCGAGCTGCGCGTTGGCGACAAAGTCGATCGTCACCGTGTTGGTGATGGAGCCGGCCATCGGATTGGTGGTGCGAATCTCCTCCACGGCCTTGACCATATGTTGCTTAAGCTGTTCCGAATCAATCACTGCACATGCCTCCTTGGCATAGAAAAGGGGCGCTGTGCATAGACAGCGCCCCTGTAAAGGCGGCATGCTCCCTACGCCAGCATTAACTGACAGGTTCAAAGGATTGGGCCCCATGCCCTCTCAGCCTTGTGGTTTGCACCGCCGGCACTCCCGCATCGAATCTGTTGTTCCCTATACTAGCGCACCTGCCAAAAAGGGACAGGTTTATTTTGGCAGGTAACAACTGGGACTTTGCGTTTTCCCAGATAAAACCTGCCAAAATAAACCTGTCCCTTTTTGGCAGGTCGGTACAATAGATGGGATTAAGAATGACCGAGGGGACTCTATGATCAAACTTGTGCTGACCGATATGGACGATACACTGATTCCAGCCGGGCATGACGGCGCCAGCGACTACGCCATTGAGGGTATTCATGCCATGCAGGCGGCGGGTTTGCACTTTGGGCCGGTTTCGGGTCGTCAGCCGTCCGCGATGGGCTGGATGTTCCGCAATCGCTCCGAGTGCTTCTCGACCGGTGCGTTTTGCAACGGCCAGGTGATGTTTGTCGATGGCGAAGTAGTCGCTTCGCGCGCAATCGACAACGATGCCCTTATGCGCTTAGCCGATTATTTTGAACAGGAGACCGACGATACGTATTTGAAGGTCTACCGTCTGGGTGATGACTTTTGGGACAACGACGCCTATTGCGTGACAAGCGATCCCGAGCGCGTGCGTCGCGCCATGGAGTCGGGCGGCAACGCGTGGCTCAAAGGCGAAGAGGCCCCATGTCGTCCCGTCGTCGATGACGCGTCGGTGTTTAAGGCGAATATCTGGAGTGCCCGTTCGCGTGAGGAGCTCGCGGAGCTACGTGAGCGCGTTGCCGCTGAGGTGCCGGAACTCTCGCTTGTGTTTCCCAACAACCGCGTGCGCCTGTTCGACATCCTTCCGGCTGGTTGGGACAAGGGCTGCGCTGCGCTGGAGCTGGCGCGCGCTTTGGGCCTGACGCCCGACGAGGTGGCCGTATTCGGCGATTCTGATAACGATTTGCCCATGATCGATGCCGTTCCCAACTCCGTTGCAGTCGCCAATGCCAACGAGGCCGTCACGGCTGCCGCACGCTGGCATATCGGCGCTGCGGCAGATGATGCGGTTGCCGGGGCTCTGCATCAGATTGTCGCCTGCGCCGCGACGGGGGAGATGCCGTCGTTTATGAGCCAAATGGACACGGCGGGTTTCGACGTCACAAACGTCTAGGGAGAAAGCCATGAAGCTCCAGCAACTCAGATATGTTGTCAAAGTTGCCGAATGCGGCAGCATCACCGAGGCCTCGCGCCGGCTCTTTGTGTCGCAGCCTTCGATTACCGCGTCGATCCGCGATCTCGAAAACGAGATGGGTGTGCACATCTTTGAGCGCACCAACAAGGGCGTCATTGTGTCCGAGGAGGGCGAGACCTTCTTGGGCTATGCGCGCCAGGTACTCGACCAGGCCGACCTGCTCGAGGGCAAGTACAAAGGCGCGTCCGAGCAGGTGCCGCACTTTAGTGTGAGCTGCCAGCATTATTCCTTTGCCGTTAATGCGTTTGTCGATGTAATCCGCGAGTTCGATGCCGCGCGCTACGACTTTACCCTGCGCGAGGAACAGACCCACGAGATTATCGAGGATGTCGCGCACATGAAAAGCGAGCTGGGCATCCTATATCTGTCCGAGCACAATCGCGAGGTCATCGAGCGCATGCTGGTGGCCAACGAGCTCGTGTTCGAAGGGCTCTTCTGCGCCACGCCGCATGTCTTCGTCTGCGCCGACCATCCGCTGGCGGGCCGCTCGAGCGTGACGCTCGAGGACTTGGAAGACTACCCGTTCCTGTCCTACGAGCAGGGCAGCTATAACTCGTTTTACTATTCCGAGGAACTGACCTCGACCTTTGAGCGCCGCAAGAATATCCGCGTGCGCGACCGTGCGACGTTGTTCAATTTGGCCATGGGCCTCAACGGCTACACGGTATGCTCGGGCGTGATCAGCCACGAGCTCAACGGCCCCGGCATTATCTCGATTCCGCTCGACGTGGACGAGTACATGGAGATTGGCATCATCACGCGCAAGAACACGACGCTTACGCGCTACGGTCGGGCCTATATTGACGCGATTCGTCAGCATATCTAGGCTGCTGTGTTCCGCACGGTTCAAGTCTCTTTATGACAGTCCAGACTGATATAGGAAACATCTATATCAAACTGTTATAAACATATATTTTACGATGACCACATGAGCGCCCATACTCTGTCTCGATAAAGCAACCAATGCAAAGGGAGATATCTATGAGCACTTCGATTCAACCGAACGCGCCGTTTCGCGCCGATATCGTCGGCAGTTTTCTTCGTCCGCAGGCCGTGAAGGACGCCCGTGCCGCCTGCGCCGCGGGCAAACTCGACGCCGCCGGTCTTAAGGCCGTCGAGGATGAGGCCATTCGCGACCTGGTGGACAAGCAAAAGGCCGCCGGCCTGCAGGTGATTACCGATGGCGAGTTTCGCCGCAGCTACTGGCACCTCGACTTTATGTGGGGACTCAACGGCATTGAACGCCGTGCCTCACGTACGGGCTATATGTTCCACGACGAGGAGACCACGGCCGATACCGCCGTGGTGACCGGCCCCATCAGCGGCGTGAACCACCCCTTCGTCGAGCACTTTAAGTTTGTCAAGGCACTTGAGGGCGAGGGCCACGTTGCACGCCAGACCATCCCGGCGCCGATCCAGGCGTTCTCTGAGGTCACGCTCGATCGCTGCGACGGCCAGCAAGAGAGCCTGCGTGCCGTCTATAAGACCGATGAGGAACTTGCCGACGCCATTGCAGCCGCTTATCGCACGGTGATCGCCGACTTGTACGCAGCAGGCTGCCGCAACATCCAGTTTGATGACTGCACCTGGGGCATCTATTGCGATACCGACTTTGTGTCCAAGACCGGCATGAGCCCGGTTGACCTGCAAAAGGTGTCCGAGCTGGGTGTGGCGCTCAACAACGCCGCCATCGATGGCAAGCCCGATGACCTGGTCATTAACACGCACGTGTGTCGTGGTAACTACCACTCTACCTATGCCTTCGAGGGCGGCTATGACCCCATCGCGCCGTACCTGTTCGCAAACGAGGATGTCGACGCATTTTACCTGGAGTTCGATACGCCGCGCGCCGGCGGTTTTGAGCCGCTGAAGTATGTTGCCCCCGGCAAGAAGGTCGTGCTGGGCTTGGTAACCACCAAGGCGGCAGAGCTCGAGAACGAGGATGTTATCGTCGAGCGCATCCGCGAAGCCGCAAAGTACGTGCCGCTCGAGAACCTGTACCTGTCGCCCCAGTGCGGCTTTGCCAGCTGCGAGATTGGCAACAAGCTGACCGAGGACGAGCAGTGGGCAAAGATCGCGCTGGTCAAGCGCATTGCCGAGCGCGTTTGGAAGTAACGTTACCGTTCGCAGATGACGGCGCGTGCGAGACATGGCGTATCACGTACAATGGTTCGGATCGTATCGTTCGGGCAGGTTATCCGATATGCCTGATCGCCCTTCCATCATGAAAGGACCTCCATGTCCCAATCCTCGACGCCCGCCGTATCTGAACTCGAGGAGACTGTCGAATAGTAGTTGTGTTCAGCTAAATCAAAAAATGGCGCCCGTGCGTACGCGTGGACGCCATTTTTAATGCGTCAGTATCCAGTGGATGCCGCGCGCCATGCGCAGGTCAGTTTGGGCAAAATGATTGCCGGGGTTGAGCTCCAGCGTTGTTGGAATGTCACGCTCGATAAGCAGCTCTTCCATCGCGTGCGTATCGTCGAGTACGTGCCGCATCATGCGGTTGGGCGTCTTGGTTTCCTTTTTACCGAGCGACAGATAGGCAGCGTCGGGCGTAGCTGTCATCGTGCGCTCGCGCGCGTAGTCGATAAAGCCGGGGAACCACAGCGACCCCGATGCACTCGCCACGCGCTCAAAGACATCTGTTTGCCAAAGTGCCCACAGTGAAAAAAGACCCGCCAACGAGTAGCCGGCAATGCCGCGCCAGGTGGGCGGGCAGGGAAGTGATGATTCGGCCTCTGGGATTATCTGATTCAGCAGTTCATCGAGAAACTCAGACGCCTGTCCGCCAAAGGGCTCGGCATCTCGTATAGTTCCGTCGCATTCCCAGGGGCTCAGCTCGCGATTCCAATCGAGCCCTCCAATGGCGACAAGGGCGAATGGCGGGCAGTCGAGCTCTCGGCAGCGCTCGTAGACTTCACTACCGTCGCCCATAACCACAGGGAGATAGATGACGGGCGTACCTTCTGCACGCTCTGAATAAACGGTTATCTGCTTCTGATGCACTTCCAAGGCAGGCTTCTCTCGGTGTTGTGACATTGACAGCCTCAATTGTCGCACGCTGGCACGGGGGCAGACGCTAAAAGAAAGGCGCGGAGCCGCTCGATGCGATTCCGCGCCTTGTTGTTTTGCTTTAGCAGACTATGCCGCTACGCTACAAAGAAGTAGACGAGGAAGGCGAGGGCTGCGATCCACATGAGCGGCTTGATCTTGGAAGCCTCGCCCTTAAAGAGCGCGACGATCACGTAGGCGATAAAGCCCAGGCCAATGCCGGCAGAGATGGAGTAGGTGAAGGGCACGCCGGCGACAATCATGAACGCCGGGAAACCCTGCGACACGTCGGACCAGTCGATCTCGGAGGCCTCGCTCATCATGAGGTAGCCGACGTAGACCAGAGCACCGCAGGTGGCGGCGCTGGAAACGATGGTGACGATGGGGGAGAAGAACGCGGCGAGAATGAACAGCACGCCGGTGGTGACGGAGGTGAGGCCCGTGCGGCCACCGTCGGCAGCGCCAGAGGTGGACTCGACGAAGGTGGTGATGGAGGAGACGCCCATGAAACCGCCCACAGCAGCGGCGGCGGAGTCGACGATCAGGATCTCCTTGATATTCTCGACGTTGCCGTCGTCGGTGAGGAACTCGCCCTGCTTGGCCACGGCCATCGCGGTGCCCATGGTGTCGAAGAAGTCACTCATGAGCAGAGAGAACGAGATGACGAGGAGCGCGGGGTCGGTAAGGACCTTGACGATGGCGGGCACGCCGCCGGCGTCGGCGATGGGGCCACCGATGCTCGAGAAGTCGAGCGGGGCGATGATACCGGTCGGAGCCTGGGTCACACCTAGGGGGATACCGGCGATGACGGCGACGACGATGCCGATGAGCAGCGAGCCGGGGACGTTGCGGCAGGCGAGGGCGACTGTCACCAGGATGGAGATGATGCCGACGATGAAGGTGGGGGAGGTGATGTCGCCCAGACCGACGAGTGTACCGGCGCCAGCGGTGATAATGCCGGCATCGCACAGGCCAATCATGGCGATGAACAGGCCCAGGCCCACCGAGATGGCGTGACGCAGGACAACCGGGATGGCGTCCATGATGGCCTCGCGCAGGCCACAAAGCACGAGCAGCAAGATGACGACGCCCTCAAGGAAGATGACGCTCATGGCCACGTGCCAGTCACCGCCGCAGACGGTGGTGGTGATTCCGGCGATCATCGCGTTGACGCCTAAGCCCGACGCGCAGGCGAGCGGGCGGTTGGCGAAGATGCCCATGCAGATGGTCATGATGCCGGCGCCCAGGCAGGTGGCGCAGGCGAGCGCTCCCGCATCGATGCCGGCGCCCGAGAGCACCGCAGGGTTGACGGCGATGATGTAGGCCATCGCCAGGAATGTTGTCAGTCCAGCGCGAAGTTCGGTCCCGATTGTGGACTTGCGCTCACTGACGTGAAAAAGTTCGTCCATGCATACCCTTTCCTTGTTCGGCCCCGAGTTTAGGCCGATTGACACGAACTCAACTACTATATCGCCTTTGAAAGGTTGATGTTCCTCGCATGTTGATGTTCGGCGCTTTGTAGCAGACGGACGGTATTTTTCGCATGAAAATGTGTGGGTACCGTATACTTAAGCAGTTACAACGACCCCTATGGAGGAACGTATGATTAAAGAGCTCTGCCACGACGAGGCTATTCTGTCCCAGCGTTGCGAGGTCGCGACCGTCGAGGACGAGTCGGTGGCACAGGACCTGATCGATACCATCAAGTCGCTCGACGATGCCGGCTGCCTTGCCGCCAACCAGATCGGCGTCACCAAGAAGGTCTGCGTCTATCTGGACGACGCCGGCGAGCCCCATGTGCTCTACAACCCCCGTCTGGTGTTTGGCCTGGGTGCCAGCAAGATGGAGGAGAGCTGCCTGACGCACGAGGAGGTCACCAAGTCCACGCGCTATATCAAGTGCAAGGTTGCCTTTGACCAGATTGTCGACGGCAAGATGAAGGAGTGCCGCCGCGACTACGCGGGCTTTGAGGCACAGATGATCCAGCATATGATCGATCACTGTCTTGGAAAGTTGGTCTAAGGGGACCAAAGCACCGCACCTTGCCGCTCAATCGTCGCTCGCGTACCTTAAGTACGCTTCGCTCCTCTTTCGTGGCAATCTGCGGCACTTTGACCCCTTAGACGACCTGCGGGGTTAACTTGGTTGAGTTTATCCTGTTTGAATAGTCCGGGCATGACATTGTTGTCATGTCCGGGCTTTTGTGTTTAGCGCCTTTTTGTTTGGAGACAATGAAATTAGCAAGAACGTAAAGCTAGGAGGCGCTATGTGTACGAGTATTCGATTTACCGATAATTCTGGCCACATGTATCTGGGCCGCAATCTCGACTGGAGCTTTGACTACGGCCAACAGGTTCGCGTGATGCCGCGCGGGTTTCACATTCCGTATTCGTTTATCGACGACGCGACAGCGGCGCACGCGGTGATCGGTATGTGCATCGATTACAGGAACTACCCTATGTTCTTCGATTGCGGCAACGATGCGGGCCTCGCCGTGGCGGGTCTCAATTTCCCGGGTTATGCCGAATATGCCAAGGGCCCTGTCGACGGCAAGACCAATATCGCGGCCTATGAGTTTCCCCTATGGGTGGCAGCGACGTTCTCGACGGTCGATGAGGTCGAGGCCGCGCTGCGCGACACAGTGATTGTCGCCAAATCTGCCGGAGAGGGGCTGGGCGTGTCACTGCTCCATTGGATTATCGGCGACAGCCAGCGCAGCATCGTGGTCGAGATGATGGCTGACGGCCTGCATGTATACGACGATCCGGTCGACACCCTTGCCAATCAGCCGACCTTCCCGTGGCATATGGAAAACCTACGCACCTATATCACCGCCACAAGCGATTTTCCGCAGACGGCGACATGGCGTGGCGCCGAGCTCAAGCCCTATGGAGCCGGTGCCGGCATGCGCGGCATTCCGGGCGATTGCTATTCGCCGAGCCGTTTTGTAAAGGCGGCGTACCTCAATGCCAATTACCCGCAAAAGGAGAGCGAGACCGAAAACGTCGTTCGCATGTTCCGCTCGCTCGAGGGCGTGGTGATGATCGAGGGAGCGTCCAGGATGGGCGATGGCAAGTTCGAGAAGACTATCTACACCGGATGCTTTAGCGCGCGCACGGGCAATTATTACTACGCGATGTATGGGGATCCGTCGATTCGCTACGTGAGCCTGATGGATGCCGAGGGCGCGAGCCCCGATAGGCTCGTGGTTCCCGAGCCGCGCCGTTCGTAGCCGATGGCTTTACCGCAATGCAAAGCGGCCCTGCATCTCCCGTGAGGCGCAGGGCCGCTTGGTAGATCAGAAGTTGAAGGCAAACATGATGCCGATGACTTTGTCAAGATATATTAAACAAACGGTAGTTTCAATTCATCTTTGGAATAATAGCCGTTCAAGAGCGAATCGATTGGCTCATTTAGATTATATAAAATTCCTTTAGTTTTACTTCCGAGCGGCGCGCCGGGCATCTGGCATCAACGGATTCCCTGTTTTGGCGCTTCGAAGGCACGGACTCCGTTTCGTTAATTTCTGATTAGAAATGCTGAAAATCCAGTCAGAAGCGGGCTGGGGAACGGGGCAATAAAAATGGCTTTCGAAATGAGTCGGCGAAGCTTTTTAACGGCCGGTGGGGCCACAATGCTGGCGGGCACCGCCTCTATGCTTGTTGGCTGCGCGTCTGGAAGCGAAAGCGGCGCGGGAAGCGTGGCTGCCGGCAAGGATGATGCACTGAAAGTTGATAGCGACGGCAAATCGGGTGGCACGGATAGCGACGTTAGCGAATTCTACGAGCACGTCATCTCTGTTTCTGCACTTGCGAAAACATATGCAATCGGAGAGAAGATTGTCGGCGTGGCGATTGAATACGACGTGGATGTCGATGCGTCTTCGGTTGATCCCGGACATGGCGGCATCGGTCAACAGGCTCAGGAAAAGGGGTTGGGATCTTTCTCGGTTTTGGGACGCTCGATTGTCACTGCCTATGTAAACGACAAAGCCGAGCTGAGTGATGAAGGGGGCAAAAGCAAGGGAACGTACGTCATCGTCGAGCTCGATCCAGCAGATGCGGGCGCACAGACGTT
Organism: uncultured bacterium; assembly: GCA_905215005.1. Classification (GTDB taxonomy): domain Bacteria; phylum Actinomycetota; class Coriobacteriia; order Coriobacteriales; family Coriobacteriaceae; genus Collinsella. Next base: position 8,875 of record CAJMOM010000006.1, read on the forward strand.
GATGTTTCAGATGACGCGTGGGTGCGTAGGCTCAAACGGTCCCGTATCCCTTGATAGCGGTTGCGTCAAAATCGCCCAAATAAAGGATCTCAAGGATTCTACAGGCAAAAAGCTTACAGGCGACGAGACATCCTCCCGATATCTCGTGGCTTCGACTGTTCTCAACTCCGAGGCAGACAAGTTTGTTGCAGGGACCTACGATGACCCCAAAACTGGATTCCATGCTTCGTTTGCCTTGGCACAGCCTGATGACTACGACAAGGCAAAGAAATACCCCATCACGCTCTTCCTGCCGGATGCGGGGGTAACCACCTGCGATGTGATGGTGAATCTTCGTCAAGGTCTGGGAGCCCTTGCCTGGGCTGATGGGTCACAATTTGTGCTGACGATCGCTGGAACTTGTTGCGATATCGAGACTTGCCTGCATGTAATCGAGGACTTGATCGACCAGGGTTACTCAATCGATCCGGATCGCATTTACGGGACGGGCGAATCTGCCGGGTGCATGGCCCTCATCGAATATGCCTCCAAGCATCCCGATGACAATTCCTTTGCAGCGCTTATGCTCGTTGCCGGGCAAGGCAACATGACTCCGATTGCCAAGACGCCCATGGTGATATTCGTTTCTGAAGACGATTCCAATTCCTATGGCGGCATGACGGATCCCGAGAAGGGTGTCGCGAGTATCGGAATTCCTTATGTTGAGAAGCAGCTGAATTGCGCCTATAACTATGACGGCGAAGGACATACGAGTGGCCTGTGGGTTGATTACGACGCAACGGGAGAGAAAAACCCTTCGGGTAACCAGGAAGGAGCCAAGGCGGCTAGCAGCCAGAAGACGCTCGATGAGCTTATGGTCGAGCTCTCGGATGTCTGCTCCTCGGCCTGTAAACAAGCGGTGACCGATGGGGCGCATGTCGTTTTCCTTCATGTAGAGAAGGGAACTCTCGATAGCACCGACAAGACGGTCCAGGGTGGAAACACTCATAACTTTACCTGGCAATACGCTTATGCGATCCCCGAACTCATCGAGTGGGTGAGAGACCAGTCTCTATAGCCTGCTTCTTTTTCGATGGCATTTCAATGTGGGCTAGGGTTATATGACCGATTGGGGCCAGGCGGTTGTCTAGCCCCGGAAATGCCGAATAGCAGTCTACGATTACGCCCAGGTAAAGCCTCAAAGGTGTTTTACCTGGCCAAAAACGTAGACAAAAGCGGCCCTGCGTCTCTCGTGAGGCGCAGGGCCGCTGTCGTTGATTTATGGCGCCGCTAGAAGTTGGCGTCGTTGAGTTGTTCGTTCTCGAGGCCGTCGAGCTGTTGCTGTTCGGGCGTATCGGCGACGCTCTCGAGCAACTCGGTGGGATCGACGTTCATGTCCTTACCGGCTTCGTTGCCGTTGACCAAGTCGTCCGAGAAGATGTCGACTTCCATTTCCTCGGCCTCTTCGATCTGAACCTCGAGCGGCACCTGGGTGCGCACGAGCTTAACGGCCGGGCGCATGCGGGCAAACAGCGGTACGTACTCAATGATGATGGCCGAGTTCTCGAGACCGTACCAGCGTGCCGGGCTTCCGCAGGCGCGGCGGACGGCGTACTTGATGGCCATCACGCGGTGGTCATTGCGGTTGATGTCCGTTTCGGGGGCAAGCATCTTGCGCAGCATGCAAAAGCGGAAGTCACCTACGTTGCCGCGCGTCTCGTAGATGGAGTAGGTGTGATGTTGCGGCGGCAGCTCGCCCGATGCCATCAAGTCGCCGACGATCTGACGCAGATAGGCGTTGATGCGCTGGTTGACCTTAAAGCCCAGGTCCAAGCGCACGCGGAACAAAAAATCCGTGCCAAAGGTCTCGACGGAATACTCGTGCGTATAGGGCTCATCGGTAACGTGCACGTTGATGAACCAGTATGCCTTGGCGCGCTTGGGATGTTTGTCCAAGATGGAATAGAGCACGTCGCGGTCGAGTGTGAGCGGATCGGGGCTGTTGGTGAGGAACACCAGATTGTCGGCGAGCACGGGGTAGGTCTCGTCGTTGCGCAGGCGGTTGAGCTGATCGATGTACTTGGAGACGGGCAGCAGAATCGTCTGCGTGCGCTCGATGGCGGTACCGCGACGCCACACGTACATAAGGCCAAACAGCAGCGAGGCCAAGAAGATCATCACATAGCCGCCGTCAAAGAACATAGTGAGGCACGAGGCAAAGAAGCAGAGCTCGATGGCGCCAAAAAGCAGGGCGAAGACGCAGGCGCCCAGCTTGTGCTTGAGAATGCCGACGATATAGCTCGTCAAAAGCGTCGTGGTCATAAGCATGGTCACGGTAATGGCGAGGCCATAGGCGCTCTCCATGCGCTCGGAGTTCTGGAACAGCAGCACGATGAAGATGCAGCCGACCCACATGATGTTGTTGACGAGTGGAATATAAAGCTGGCCCTTGGTGTCGCTGGGGTAGTGGATGCGCAGGTGCGGCATAAGGTTGAGGCGCGTTGCCTCCGAAACCAACGAGAACGAGCCGGTAATGAGCGCCTGTGAGGCGATGATGGCCGCCACGGCCGAAAGCACGATGGCAAAGGGGCGCAGGGGCTCGGGAAGCATCATATAGAACGGGTTGACGATATCCATCGCGAGCATCTGGGGGTTGGAGTTATTGGCGAGCAGCCAAGCGCCTTGACCCAGATAGTTGAGGATAAGGGCCGCCTTAACAAACGGCCAGGATACATAGATGTTGGCCTTGCCAACGTGACCCATGTCCGAGTAGAGGGCCTCGGCGCCGGTCGTCGACAGGAAGACAAAGCCGAGCACCATGATGCCCGAGTGGTTGATGGGCGAGAACAGAAACATGACGCCGCGGATGGGATTGAGCGCGCGCAGGATGGACAGGTTACTGAGCATGTTGAACAGGCCGGCGCCTGCCAGGAACAGGAACCACAGCGTCATGAGCGGGCCGAACAGCTTACCGATCGACGAGGTACCAGCGCGCTGCATGGCAAATAGGCTGCAGATAATGATGATGGTAATAATGATGACGTTGGTTTGCCCGTCACCCAATAGCGCGTGGCCCCACTCGATGGTGCGCAGGCCCTCAATGGCTGTAGTGACCGTGACCGCGGGGGTGAGGATGCCGTCGGCGAGCAGCGCCGCGCCGCCGATCATGGCGGGGAGAATCAGCCACGGCGCTACCTTGCGCACGAGACTGAACAGGGCGAAGATGCCGCCTTCGTTGTGGTTGTCGGCCTTCATGGCGATTACCACGTACTTGACCGTGGTCACGAGCGTCATGGTCCAGATGACGAGTGAAAGCGCGCCCAGGATCATGTCCTCGCTGACGGTACCGATGCCGCCGTTGTTGGCGACGATTGATTTCATGGTGTACATGGGGCTCGTGCCGATGTCGCCATAGACGACGCCGAGCGTTACGAGCAGCATGCCAGCGGAGAGGGGGATGGCTCCGTGCCCGCCTTGCCCGCGCTGGTCTTGGAGGCTTGCCTCCAGTTTATTGTGTGCCACGAGGACTCCCTTAGACATCCGGTTATCTGTCTAGGACAAAAAACTTTATGCCGTCTTTATACATACAAGAGCAGTTTGGCACATCGGGTTATTTTAGACAATAATCCTCAGCTGGGGATTATTTATCTACGCAGGTAGCATTTCAAAGCAGGGGCTTTTAAGCACGTGCTGTCTGGGCGATGCCAGCCTTGGCGTTTGCGCGTTTGCCGGCGAGTTCGCAAAAAATCGCGCCGCCGATGATAAGCGCGGCGCCCATCAGGCGGACTGGTGTTATGGCTTCACCCAAAAGGGCGGCCGAGAACACGACCGCCGAAAGCGGCTCGAGGTAGCCGACGACGGCGACGGTCTGGACGGGCAGCTTGGCGACGGCGCTAAAGTAGAGCAGGCAACCAATGCCGGTGTTGACGACGCCGAGCATAGCGACGGCGCGCCAATCAATACTGGCGACGACGCCGGCGGACAGGAATGAGGGAGCGCCCTGCGTGATGAGCGTGAGGACCAGCGCGGTCACAAAGGCGGCGCTCACCTGGAGCGTGGAGTTTTCGAGGCCTTCGATGTGTGGCGCACCCTTGCTGGCGATGACCATCAGTGCATAGCAAAATGCCGAGGCGATGCCGCAGACGATACCCGCAATGGGCATGCTGCCGCCCAGACCTTGCGCTGCAATGAGAAAAGCGCCGCAGGCGACGGCGATAAAGCCGGCGATTTTGCCGCCGGTCAGTTTTTCGCCAAAGATAAACGGGGAGAGCGCCATGACAATGATGGGGCCGCAGTAGTACAGCAGCGAGGATACGCCGACGCCGATCGTCTGGTAGGCGCGGAACAGAAAAATCCAGCTGGCGCCCAGCGCAGCTCCCGAGAGGAGGAGGGCCGCGGCTTCGCGGGGACGAGATGGCGCCTGCAACTTATGGTGTTGGGTAGTGGCGAGGATGGTTATAAGCGAGAGGGCTCCCAGAAAAGTGCGCAGCAGCACGATATCGGAGCTCGGCAGTGCGATAGCTGCGGCGATGATGCCGTTAGAGCCAAACAACAGTAATGCTGCTAAGTATGTAAACAGTCCGTTGTTCATGCGCTGACATCCCCTCTATATCCGAACATGTTCACTATGGGTGAACTGGCTTTAGAAGAAAAGCGAATATAATGCATGGAAAACATGACAAAAACTCATGCAAGGGTGGGGACGTGCAGTGGAGACCAATATCCAAAAGATGCAGGTGCTGCTGGAGACGGTGCGCGCCGGAAGCTTTACGCGTGCTGCCGAGCGCCTGAGCTATTCGCAGTCGGGCGTGAGCCGTATGGTGGCCGATCTTGAGGCCGACTGGGGTTTTAAGGTGCTCGACCGCAGTCGCGAGGGCGTGGCTCTTTCTGCCGACGGGCGGCAGGTCATGCCGGCTGTCGAGGCGCTCTGCGAGGAATTCACTCGCTTGCAGCGACGGGTGGATGAGATGCGTGGACTCATGCGCGGCAAAATCTGCATCGGTACGTTTTCGAGTGTGGCGACCCACGTGCTGCCGCCGGTGATTGCGCGCTTTCGCGCCGATCATCCGGACGTCGATTATGAGTTGCTGATGGGCGATTACTCAGAGATTGAACAATGGGTGGCGGAAGGTCGCTGCGACCTGGGCTTTATTCCGCGCGAGCCACGCGGCGCCGGCATGGCGTCGCGACCGTTGGTGCAAGACGAGCTGATGGCCGTGGTGCCAGCGGACTCCTCGCTTGCCACCGCGGAGGTCGTTTCCCTTGCCGATTTGGCCAACGAGCAGTTTATCCTGCTGGAACGCGGTAGCGACGACGAGATTACGCCGCTGTTTCGCCGCGCGGGCCTGGCGGTGCGCTCTAAGCTGTCGACCTGGGATGACTATGCGATTATGGCTATGGTCGAGGACGGCCTGGGCGTTAGCATTCTTCCCGCGCTCATCTTGCGTCGCTGTCAGTTCGATGTTGCCGTGCGTCCGCTCGAGGGACATCCTCATCGGCAGATCAATGCGATATATCGAACGGCCGATGTTTCGCTTGCCGCCGTCCGTTTCCTCGAATACCTCTAAACGTGTGCGCGTCATTGCCCACTTTGGGCAAATCTCAGAGTCTGGTGCATTTTCTTATGAAATTGAACTTTCGAATGAGGCGCCGCGTTATACTGCTTGCTAAATTGAACCATGGTTCAATTCGTGTTCTATAAATTGAACTTTGCCAGCAAGGAGGTTCTAGTGGCCCAAGAGACGTTTAGCGATCGCCTGCGACAGACTATGTCCGATCGCGACGTTCGCCAGTCGGACGTGATCCGCGCATCGGAGATGCTCGGCAAAAAACTCGGCAAGAGTCAGATGAGCCAATATGTGAGCGGCAAGACGATCCCGCGGCGCGATGTGGCTGAGCTGCTCGCCCGTATTTTGGAGGTCGATGTTACCTGGCTGCTTGCCGGCGACGCCGATCAAGGCGAGGCATCATCACCCCGCAACGATTCCAAGCCCGAACCCCATCCCTCAGCTCAAATTGCAAGGAGCACCACCATGCGTACTTTTTCTAAGTCCACCAAGCTCGATAACGTCCTGTATGACGTGCGCGGTCCCGTCGTCGACGAGGCCGCCCGTATGGAGGACGAGGGCGAGCGCATCCTCAAGCTCAATATCGGTAACCCGGCGCCCTTCGGTTTCCGCACGCCCGATGAGGTCATCAAGGACATGCGCCAGCAGCTGCCCGACTGCGAAGGCTATTCCAACTCGCGTGGCCTGTTCTCCGCGCGCAAGGCGATCATGCAGTATTCGCAGATCAAGGGCCTGCCCAACGTTCAGATGGAGCATATCTACACGGGCAACGGCGTGTCCGAGCTCATTCAGCTTTCGATGAACGCGCTGCTCGACAATGGCGACGAGATTCTGATCCCCAGCCCCGACTATCCGCTCTGGACGGCGTGCGCAACCCTTGCCGGCGGTCATCCTGTGCACTATCTGTGCGATGAGCAGGCGGATTGGTATCCCGACTTGGAGGATATGGAGTCCAAGATTACGAGCGCGACCAAAGCTCTCGTCATCATCAACCCCAATAACCCCACGGGTTCCGTCTATCCGCGCGAGGTGCTCGAGGGCATCGTCGAGGTTGCACGCAGGCATCAGCTGATGATCTTTGCCGATGAGATCTACGACCGCCTCTGCATGGACGGCTACGAGCACGTCTCGATTGCCTCGCTCGCCCCCGACCTGCCCTGCGTCACCTTTAGCGGCCTTTCCAAGTCGCACATGATTGCGGGCTATCGTATTGGCTGGATGGTGCTTTCGGGCAACCAGCGCTGCATGAGCGACTTCATCATGGGCATCAACATGCTCTCCAACATGCGCCTGTGCTCCAACGTGCCGGCTCAGTCGATCGTTCAGACGGCACTCGGTGGCCATCAGTCCGTTAACGACTACATCCGTCCCGGCGGCCGTGTCTACGAGCAGCGCAACTTTGTGTATGAGGCGCTCAACAAGATTGACGGCATCTCGGTGGTTAAGCCGCGCGCGGCGTTCTACATCTTCCCCAAGATGGATGTGAAGAAGTTCAACATCACCGATGACGAGCAGTTCGCCCTCGACCTGCTGCACGAGAAGAAGATCCTGATCACGCGCGGCGGCGGCTTCAACTGGGCTGAGCCCGACCACTTCCGCATCGTGTACCTGCCGCGCATGGAAGTACTCAAAGAGTCCCTCGAAGACCTCGCCGACTTCTTTGACCATTACCGCCAGGCGTAACGGCAAAGGTAGCCTGTAATGAAACGGTCGGCCCGCAACGGATGCGGGCCGACCGTTTTCTGTCTAAGCCCGTGCTGTTAGCGCTTGTCTCGTTGAGCGGGCGAGGTTCGCGTGTGAGCGGTAAGTTCTATTCCAAAATGGAATACAGTGGGCTTAAGCTGGAATTGATGTCCGGGTACCTGCTTTTCTAGAATGTTTTCAACAAGATGAAAGGCGGTTCCAACCAATGATTATCGATGCAAATTCCTACTGGTTCGACGAGCACATCTTTCATGACGAGACGCTCTGCGAACAGTTTTTGGCCGAGGTACCCCGCGCCTATGACACCGAAGGCTATCTGACCATGAATTCCGCCGGCAAACGACAGATCGTGATCGAGATGCCCGCCGGTTCTCCGGGTCTTAACTACATTGAGGGCGACTACACCCTCGAGAAGCGCTTGGCCGATATGGATGAGGCGGGGGTCGACAAGGCGATCCTCAAGCTCCCCGGCTGCCACGAGTGGATGTCGCTCGAGATGTGCCGGCGTTTCAACGACGGTATGGCTGCTGACGCGAAGGCGTCAAATGGCCGTCTGATTCCGCTTGTCGCCGTGCCGCCCTTTGGCACCAAAGCGAATTTGGAGGAGCTCGACCGCAGGCTCGACGATGGTTTTGCGGGCGTGCAGCTCTGCGCTCACTACGGCAAGCGCTATCTCGACGACCAGGTCTTCTCGAGCTTTTTCGAGCACCTGAACGAACGCCATGTCACCGTTTACGTGCACCATGTTCCCGTGCCGGTCGAGAACGAGTCGCTTCTCGCGTACGACAACCTTCGCCGCTCTTATGGCCGCTGCGTCGACCAAACTACGGCGATCGGCCGAGAGATCTTTGGTGATTTCTTTGAGCGCTATCCCAATATCAAGATGGTCCACTCCATGCTCGGCGGCGCATACTTTGCGTTCAAGGAGATGCTGCTGCCTCATGGTCCCAAGCGCCCTGATGCTTCTGGCCGTTTTCAGGTCGATACCGAGACCGTTTCCAGGCACCTCGAGAACAACATCTATTTCGACATGTCCCATGCCCAGCCTTGGGGCAAGACACTCCTCGCCTGCGCGGTTGACGTGCTGGGTGCAGACCATATTGTTTTTGGCACGAGCTATCCCGTCAAACGCGAGTGGCTCACCGAGGGTGTCGCCTGCGTTCGCGCTGCAAATCTGAGCGATACAGACAGCGACCTTGTGCTTGGCGGTACGGCGCAGCAACTGTACGGTGTCGAGTGAGCGGCAATCAGAGGGGAGTATCTGCCATGGGCGAAGGAGAGATGAGGGCTGGGGCCGCTCGTGTGGCCATCGATCTTGGGGACGTGTTGCCGTTCGACGGTTTCGACGAACTCCGTCATGAGGTCTTCGCCCGTGCCCTTATCATCGAGGGGACGGGGCGACGCGCCTGCGTCCTTTCGCTTGAGGTCACCTCGATCGCTCCGGCTCTACTCGCCGATCTGCGTGAGGTTGTTGAGGATGCCGCCAATTGCAGCGGTGCTTATTCTTGGGTGGTTCCTACCCACACGTTTTCCATGCCTCACGTCCGCACTCCCGGGCATCTTGCCGACAATGCTACCCGCAATCGCAACGAGCGCTATCGCGCAGCGCTCGTCGCTGCCGCCCGCACGGCTGTCGAGCGCGCTGTTGCGGGCATTCACTCTGCCACGCTCGCCACTGTGGAGGGCGAATGCCCCGTGAACGTTAATCGCGACATTGAGACGCCTGCCGGCTGGTGGTTGGGCTCGAATCCCAGGGGGTTTGCCGACCACACGATGCCCGTACTCGCCATAAGGGATGCCGGGGGCGAGTATGTTGCCGTGCTCGCGACGGCGGACGTTCAGTCCTCCGTGCTCGACGGGTCGCGCGACTCCGAGGGGAGGCGCATGGCGAGCGGAGACCTCTTTGGTTTTGCCGCCATGTCACTCGAGCGCGAGCTGGGCGGCGTTGCCCTGTTGCTGCCAGGCGCCGCGGGCGACCAAGGTCCGGCGGAGCGCGCCATGAACGTCATGTTCGATGCGGCCGGCGTTAAGCAGACGGTCGATGCCCATGAGGACGGATACCGCATGCTGCACCAGCAGGGGCAGGCCTTGGGCAATGCTTTGATCGAGGCCGCTCGCATGGCGCGTGAGGATGACGCTACCGGCATCGATGCCCGCACGGTCGACGTTCTCCTGCCCGCTCAGACACGCGCCGATTTTCACTCTTTGGCTCCGCACCGAACGTATGAGTTTCATGCCGCTGGCGAGCAGCGCACGAGGGTCTATCTGCTCCGGCTGGGAAACGTCGAGCTTGTCGGCGTACAACCCGAGGTCTCGAGTGCATTCGGCGCCACTGTGCGCGCCGCCCGGTCCGGCTCTGTGTTCTTTGCCACGCTCGTCAACGGCGGACAGAAGTACCTACCGGCTCCCGACGCGTACGAAAAAATCACCTATGAGGCTATGAACTCCGGTTTTGCCGCCGGATCCCATGAGCGCCTCGTCGAAATCATCATTGCCGCCTTGAATGCGGCGTGACACAGAAGGAGAACGTGCATGAACATTGGACACGCGCGCCGCAAAATTACCCCACAGGGCGACATCTACCTGATTGGCTACCGCAATCTTCCCAACCGTCTTGAACCTGCGACGGGCGTCCATGATGACGTCTTCGCCAACGCCATCCTCTTCCAGCAAGGCGAACGTGAAGTGTTTCTTTTTAATGCCGATGTCCTCGAGTTCGAGGAAAGCATGGCCGAGGAAGTCAAGACAATGCTCGCCGAGCGCTATGGAATCGACCGTGACTGCGTTTTGCTCTCGGCGACGCACGACCATACTTCAATCGTCGCTTACCACCGCAGCTGGTGGACGGGAAAATTCGACGAGAACTACTACCGCTGGTTCCTCGATACCATTTGCCAATGCTTTGAGGAGTGCCGCGCCAACGCACAGCCCGCGATTTGTCGCTTGGGCAAGCAGGTCATCACCGGTTTCTACGACAACCGCATCATCCCAGGTGAACTCGCCGACAATGAGGTCATTGTCGTATCGTTCTTCGATACCGAAGGCAAGCCATTTGCGGGCTTTGTGAACTGGGCGGTGCATTCCGCTTGCGTCGGACCCGACTGCACGGAGCTCACGAGCGAACTCGCCGGTCTTACCGGCAAAAAGCTCGCTCAGAGTCTTGGTTACTATCCGGCCATGGTCGTCGGTGCTGCTGGCGACTGTAGCGACCGCAATTTTCGCCAGGGACGCGGCATTCCCGAGGTCGAGCGCGTTTCGACCGGTCTTGCCGAGGCGATTTCCCAGATCAAGCTCGATCGCGAGGTCGTTCTCGACCGCATCGAGCCTCAGACGTTCTATCACACCGTTGCCCATGACGACTTTTCGCTCACGCTTAAGTGTGCCGTCATCAGTTTGGGCGGCCTGCATCTCTTTGTGTTCCCGAGTGAGCTCGGCAGCGACCTGGGTATTCGCATGAAGCGCGAATGCCCGGTCGAGGGAATAGTTTGCGGTTACACCAACGGCTATTTCGAGTATTTCCTTCCGGCACGCGAGTACGGCCTCTCCTTTGAGACCGAGCGTACTCAGATTCCCCAGGGCGAACCGGAACGTCTGTGTGACAAGTTCTGCCAGACGACGAGACTTCTCGGCGCAGCAGCTTCGCGTCTGTAGACCTGATTGCGTGGCATGGGCCAATGAGGCTCACTGCCATGTGATCGGCATCTTCCATCTTCTCTGCCGTTTCGCATCCCGGGCGTACGTGCGTCCGCGGATTTCAAAGGGGGAAGCGGGTTCCTTGCCCTCCCACGTCGACTACGGAGGCATGAAATCGATGCTATACCCCGCTCAGAAAAAGGAGAATTCCATGAAATACCAGAAGCTTTGCGATGAAATCATCACAAAGGTCGGTGGTCGAGACAATGTGTTAGACGTGAGCCACTGCATTACGCGTCTCCGCTTCCACCTCAAGGATGAATCGCTCGCCCAGACCAATGAGCTTAAGGCGACGAAGGGCGTCGTTGACGTCATCCAGACCGGCGGACAGTATCAGGTCGTGATTGGTGCCACTGTCGAGGCCGTCTACAACGACCTTGTTCAGATTGGCGGGTTCGACTCCAAACCCGCACTCGATATCGATGAAGGCGACGACGTCAAAAAGGGCGATCCATTCTCGCGTCTGCTGGCCATCATCTCCGAGATTCTGCAACCGGTTCTTGGCGTGCTTATGGCCGGTGGCTTTATCAAGTCGATGCTCGCGCTCTGCACGGTTGCCGGTTGGCTTGCCAAGGACAGCAATACGTATGTGACGCTCTCGGCAATCGGAGATTCGGTCTTCTATTACTTTCCGCTAATCATTGGCTGGACGTCGGCCAAGAAGTTCGGACTTAAGCCCGTTATGGGAATGGCGCTCGGCGGTATCCTCGTCTACCCGACGCTCGTTGGCCTTATGGGCGGAGATCCGCTCTACACGCTCGGCGCCGGCACGGTCTTCGAGTCCAATGTCTACGGTGATATTTTTGGCATCCCGCTGATCATGCAGAATTACTCATCGACGATTCTGCCTGCGATCTTTATCGTCTGGATTGCCTCCAAGGTACACAAGGCCCTTTCTAACGCGCTGCCCGCGCTTGTGAGCTCGTTCTTCTCCAACATCCTGACGCTCCTCATTTGCGGCATCCTTGGCCTGCTTGTGGTCGGTCCGGTCATGACGGTCCTCTCCAATATCGTTGCCCAGATCATCTTGATGCTCATCAACTTCCAGCCCGCCATCGCCGGCTTCGTCATCGGCACGTTCTGGAGCCTGCTCGTCATGTTCGGCCTGCACTGGGGTATCATCCCGCTGTGGTTTCTCGATGTCGCAACCTACGGCTATGACCTCATTAACCCGCTCGTGTATGCAGGCGGTTGTGCCATCGCCGGCGCTGTGCTTGGCATGATCATCCGAACCAAGGACTCCGAGGAAAATGCTGCCGTCAACATTCCCGCCCTTGTCTCTTCGATTTTCGGTGTCAACGAGCCTGCGCTTTACGCCATCTTGCTGCCGCGTAAGCGCCTTATGTGGGCAACCTTTATTTCCGCTGGTGTAGGCGGCGCCATCGCCGGCCTCATGGGTGCCAAACTCTATGCCTTCGGTGCCTCCGGCCCGCTCGGTTTCCCGAGCTTTATTAACCCTGCCGGCATCGACACGGGCTTTATCGGCCTTGTCATCTCCGGCGTGGTCGCTTTCGTTCTGGCTCTTGTCGCCGCTATGGTGATCGGTACCAGGAAGGACGAGGGCGGTAAGGCGCTCAACATCTCGGTGGACTAGTCTTTTTGCGCACTTTGATTAAATATGCCTCGGACGGCGACGTGCCGCCCGAGGCATATTTGTGTTTCGTGCCGCTGCCAGCGTGTTTGCGGACATAAGTCTGCCGTTGTGGGGCAGCGGGATTATGACGGTCGTGCCGGGATGGAAGACGCACGGTCGCCCTGCAGGAGCTGACGGTAGGGGAGGAAGCCAATGAACGAGACGACCGCCTGCGAGTGCGCGGCGTTTCGCTTGAGGTAGAGCCTGACCTCGGAGGTCGTCGCGGGCTCGAGCGGCACCAGGGCTACCTTTCCGCTGGCGAGCGATTCCGCCGGCTTGCGCATGAGGAATGAGACGCCGGCGCCGCGCGCGACAAGGGAGATGATGTTCTCGGCTCGTTTGCCGGTGAACGTAACACGTGGGCCAAATCCAGCTTCGCGACAAAGGGAAAGGACGAGCTCGCTTACGAACGAGCCTTGGGGAAGCATGAGGAAATTCTCGTCGATAAGGTCGTCTATCTCGACGGCGTCACGTTCGGCGAGCGGATGGTCGAGTGGAAGGACGGCCACGAGCCGGTCGGTCGTAAAGGGAATCTTTTTGAACTCCGGCTCGATGGCGCCGCCGTCACGGATGAAGGCCAGGTCAATGTCCTCGTGCAGGAGCATGCGCTTGAGTGTGTCGCCCTCGCCCTCGATGAGCTCAACAGAATATGAGGGGTTCGCCTGCTGAAAATCGATGACGGCGTCCGTGATCCCATAAGGGGCCATAATGGGGATAGAACCTACGGTGAGGTGCTCGAGCGGCTCACCTGCGCCTATTTGAATGGCGGCAAGATAGCGGTGCTGAAGCGTCGCAATTTTTTGCGCATAGGGGAGGAGCGCCTCACCTTGCGCGGTGAGTGTTACGTGGCGCTGGCTTCGATCGATGAGCTTGCAGCCGAGTTCGTGCTCCATTGCCATGATGTGCTTGGAGAGGGTTGATTGCGACATGAAAAGCAGTTCCGCCGCATCAAGAAACGTGCGTGACTGCGCTAAGATGGCGAATTCGCCAAAGCGGCTGATATCCATAGGGAGGCCTCCGGTACCCTCATTTTGGCAGGTGGCCTAAACCACGACGCCATTGCAGTGGTCGATTTCGTGCTGGATGATCTCGGCGGTGTAGCCCGAGAAGTTTTTGATGCGGTGAACGAAGTTCTCGTCCAAATACTCAACCTTAATGCGGCGATAGCGGGTACAGGGACGCTCGCCGATCAGCGAGAGGCATCCTTCGCTCGTCTGATAGGCATTGACCTGCTCAAGAATTTGAGGGTTGTACATCAGGAGTGTCCTGTTGCCGTCCTTTACGCAGATGATGCGTTTGCGCACGCCGATCATGTTGGCGGCGAGGCCCACGCACTCGCGCTCATGCTCGTGGAGTGTATCCAGGAGATCCTGCCCGGTTGCGGCATCGTCGGGTCCCGCGTCTTCGGAAGGCAGACGCAAAAAGAACTCGGATTTCATGATGGGCTTAATCATGGCGGGCTCCTCATGTCTTATGCTTTCGTGGACTTTTAATAATAGCGCGGAAGGAAAGCTGTGCGTCCGCGTTACAATCTTTCGATGTTGGACCATGTTGCCAGATTCGTCGTGTACGGCGTTTGGCGTAAGTCTAGGGCTCATTTTTCGCCCTGGACCGTTCCTCTGGGGCGATGCGACTGTCGTTCCAAGAGGAAGGAAATGCATGGGGAGCAAATCTCAGCAACAAGTTCAAGTAACGCCATCGGCCTCTGCGGCGATTCTCGTCGTAATGTATATTGCAGCCTTTGTTGCCGCGTTTAACGAGAACATCATTAACGTGGCGTTGCACGACATTATGGCAGCCTTTTCGGTGAGTGCCACCACGGCGCAGTGGCTCGTCTCGGGCTACATGATCGTGACGTCGATCTTTACGGCCATCATGGCCTTCCTGTCCGGCCGTTTCTCGACGCGCAAGCTGCTGTTTTTCGCATGCGGATGCATGGTCGCCGGCGAAGTTCTGTGTCTGGTCGCTCCGTCGTTTAGCGTTTTGCTGCCAAGCCGTATTTTGCAGGCTGCGGGATCGGGCATCTTGTTCCCGCTCATGATGAACGTGGTGCTGTCTTGCGCCCCGCGCGAGAAGCTCGGTCTCTATCTGAGCCTGGGCGGAGCCTGCATTACGCTGGGGCCGGCGTTTGGACCCGTGATCAGCGGTCTTATGTGCACGTTGTTTGGCTGGAGGGCGGTGTTCGTAGTGCCGCTGGTGGGCGGCATTGTGGTCGCTGCGGCGGGCGTAAAGCTTGTTCAGAATGTCGGAGAGCGTTCGAACGCCACGCTTGATATTCTGTCGGTTGTTATGCTCGCCGCCGGTATTACGGCATTTGTGTATTCCGTAGGCGAGTTCTCGACCAATCTGATTGCCGGTATCGTGACGCTTTTCGCCGCCATTGTGCTGCTCGGCCTGTTTGCGGCCCGCCAGCTCAAGCTCGAGCATCCGGTGCTTAACGTGCGTTCCATGGCGAGCGTTCGTTTTTGGCCCGCGTGCCTGCTTGTGGTGGTGTCGATGATGACGACGTTCTCGATGAGCGTTTTGTTGCCGCTCTATTTTGAGGGCGCATACGGCATGACCGCACTTATTGCGGGCTTGCTCATTTTGCCGGCGATTGCCTGCAACGCCGTGACCTCGATTGTGGGCGGACGCGTGATGGACGCCCGTGGCGCATGGCCGCTGCTGCCGGTCGGTTTTGCCCTGATTGCCGTGGGGCAGACTGCCATCTCGATGACGGCGGCAAGCATGAACATCGGCGTCGTCGTGGCGCTGACCGTTGTGGTGTATGCCGGAGTCGGTTTGGTGCTGAGCCCCTCGCAAACGGCCGGCTTGGAGACGCTACCCGCCGCTGAACATCCTCACGGAACGGCATTGCTTAACACGTGGAACATGATTGCCGCATCGTTTGGCCCGTCCCTGTTTATCGGCCTGCTCTCGAGTTCTGCGGCGACTGCCGGCGCGGCTGGCGCTGCGACCGACGTTGCCCAGGCGATTGGATTTGCAGCTGCCGTGCGTGTGGCGGCTGCAATTGCCGTGGTCGGATTCGCGACGTCGCTGGTGTACGCTCGTCGCGAGTCGCACATGTCGCATTAATGTGTGCACATAGATTCTGCAGCTAGATTGGATGGCGACACCATAAACTAGTGGACGTTTTGCCGAGAGGCATGAATGTTTAAAGCGCAAAGAGTGCGCGACGGGCCCCGCGAATGGGGCGATGATGCCCGAGAGGGCCAAGAAGGAGTCTCATGTCCGAGAACGAAGAGATCATGAACGAGACCGAGAACGAGACCATGGCTGCCGAGGTCGAGGCAGTCGAGACCGTGGAGACCGAAGCTGCCGAGGTTGAGGCTGCTGACGAGGTTTCCGCCGAGGAGGAGGCCGAGGTTGTCGAGGCCGCCGTTGATTACGATGACGAAGAGCTGATGGACAAGATGCAGAAGGCCGCCCGCCTGCTGCGTAGCCGTCGCTTTGCTATTTCCAAGGAGGAGGAGGCCAAGGCCGAGCGCATGGCGAACATTGAGCGCGCCATCAAGCTTCTTGACCTCAAGCCCAAGATGGAGCAGAAGGAAATGTCCGACCTGCTGGGCATGCGCCTCCGTGAGCTCGATGGCCTGATGGCCGAGGCCGAGGCTGCCGATCTGGTCGGCCGCATCGACGACGCCGAGGGCGATATGCGCAAGATTGTTGTCTTCGCCGCCGAGGATGCCGCTGAGGGCCTGGTCGAGCTTGCCAACAAGAAGGAGAAGCTCCTGCCCGAGCTTTCTTATGAGGAGGCCACCGAGCTGATGGCCGCTCTCGATAAGGTTATCGCTCCGCTCGTCGCCATGGGCCTGGACGAGGACCGCGGTCCTCGCGGCGGCCGTGACGACCGTGGTGGCCGT
>CAJMOM010000007.1:0-24371 GCA_905215005.1 uncultured bacterium
CGGGCGTCGAAGCAGTAGGGCACGCCGCCGACGGATTCGGGGCCGCGCGACAGCGCGCCGGATCCCGTCGCGTAGTACCAGGTGCCGCCGTCGAGGACCCATCCGGTAGCCATCGCGCCGGACGCATTAAACCAGTACAGGGAACCGTTGCACTCGTGAAAGCCCGTCACCATGGCGCCGTCCGTATCGGGGTCGAGCCAGTACCAGGCGCCGCCGAGGTACAACCATCCAGTATATGCCTTACCATCAGAGGTTGCGTAATACCAAATGTTGTCTTTTAACTGCCAATGATAAAGAGAGACATCAACATACGCATAGTTCATATCAACATTGCCGTTGACACCTGAGACTTTTCCGTTGCTCTCATACTGCCAAAAACTGTAATTACCGGTATAGTCGCACTGCGAGTTATATTGGGCAATCCAGTGATCCCAAGAACCGCTCTTGAATACGGAATCAGTCAATATAGTGTTAAACCAATTCAGATTTGCATAGATGCCCGGCTTATATCCAGCTGCAGAAATCTTATTGCAAAAAATCTGAGCTCTAGATGCAATTCCGGTTTTACGACCATCCGCAATGATGCTGTTGTCCTCAAGATCGTAATACACCGGCAGACGAGGATTATGCCCAGAAAGGCAGCCAATAACCATGGACGCCTCATCGGCTGCCTGCTGATTATCAAAAGCATATGAATAGATATAGACGCCATAGGGAATTCCAAGACGCTCGCACTCGGAAATATTACGACTGAACTGATGGTCAACACGACCGCCCCAGGATGGAGCACCAAATCCAACACGCAAAATAGCGAAATCGATACCAGAAGCCTTAACAGCGTCCCAGTCAATACGTCCTTGATGCTCACTGACATCGATACCCTGCGCTGTAGCCCCATCAGGAAGAATGTCCATTGACAATAAGGCTATTCCACCTTCTTCGGAAGAAGCATCCTCATCGACAAATTGTCCATCCTCATAACGCCAAGAATTCTCGACTGGGAACTGTGCGGCTTCCGCATTCGACGGGAATAGAAGTATCGAAATGGGCGTTAGCATCAGCAACGTTAATGCCAGTAGGAACAACTTAATATGTTTCACCATGTCAACTCCACTTTCGAGTAAATCCTTGTTTGCCTACAACATATAACAATTATGTTCCCATGGGCTACCAAATGGTCTTGGTCAAAATAACGTGAAAGCAATCCACGCGCCTCGTTATCTATACACACTTACCCATAGACAACGCTTATGCTAGTACTATTATCGGGGCACCTGAAGTAACTAAGGAAAGCAAATATATGACAAAGCCAAAACAACGTGCATACGGCATCGATATTGCTCGACTGACCTCGATGTTTATGGTTGTGCTGCTACACAACCTTGGACGAGGGGGAGTCCTTGACTGGACGCTAGATTCCATAAGAGACTTAGTTTATTTGGCAATTGAGAATTATGCGATTGTCGCTGTAAACGTATTTGCATTAATGTCAGGTTATTTATCCGCCGGCAGACCGCTTAAGGGACGTTCCATTTTCTCGATTTGGGCAACTGCATGTTTTTGGTCCACAGCAACCGCGCTAACGGGATTCGCGCTTGGACAAATCAGTAAAATCGAATTGTTTACTTCGCCATTTCCGGTTTCCACTGCAGAATATTGGTATCTAAATAGCTTTCTTCTTCTGCAGCTAATGGTGCCATTCCTTAATTGCGCAATCAAATCATTGACATCATTTCAATTGGGTTTAACATCTTCAGCGTTGCTAATTGCCTCAACTCTATTTGAATCAACAGGGTTAAATGAAGGCTATTCTACGATGTGGCTTGCCGTACTCTGGCTTGCCGGTGCATCGATTAAAAGAAATAAAGAAACTATAGACAAGGTCGTGAGTACAAAACGACTGTTCTTTGTATATTTATTACTGCCACTTGCCGTTTTATATCACCAGTGGAATGACGTTCATGTGCTACAGATGAATCCCCTTCGATGGCTCTCCTATTCCAACCCCTACGTTGCAACGAGTTCTATTTGCCTCTTCATCCTCGCAACTAGAATTAACGTCAGTTCGGAAAAACTGCAACGGCTACTAAAGCAAGCTTCACCGTTGGCCTTTGCAGTCTACACAATAGATACTAGCAATTGGTTTTACAGCATCTGGCTCAACGGAAGACTCAGCTGGCTGCTAGACAGAACCACTTTAATTGGTGTGCCCCTTCTAATATTAATAAGCCTTGCCTTTTTCGTGGCCTTTTTAACTCTTGAGCTATTTCGAAAAAAGGCAGCGAGCCTGTTCAGTTCCGTAAAACCTTATTGATCTAGCACCCATCGTTAGACATATTAGAAATATGTTAGATACAGCCATCAAAAAGATGCCAAAATGATGCAAAGAAGTAGGGACAACTTGGCCCCTACTTCTTTGCAGTTTAGCGAATCAGTATTACTTTCGATGGGCCCAAAGCGGTCAAACCGGAAATGCGATTTCCATAACCATCGCTATGCCAGAACAAGTTTTCGCTAGGCGTATTACCCCAGAAAAAACCGATATGACTATCGTCCGCATATGGATTGTAAGGATTGAAGAATACAATGTCCCCCTTACGAGCCAAACCACTACGTAACAACTCATCAATAGAGTTGAAATAAGTCACGTTCGCACACGTATCGATAGCGTAGCCGTACCAACGATAAGCGTTTACGCAGCCGCCCCTTCCGGGACCTCCACTCCAAGGGGAATGGCTCTGCTCGGCGGCAATGGGAGCTAAATTCCCGCCCGCCTTCATATATGCATGCGATACAAATCCACCACAATTCATGCCCGTATAACCGTCCCAACGCGGATCACCCTTTGGGTACATGCACGTTTCCTGGCTGAGATGCGTGTCGTAGCGTGTTCCACGGTAATAGCCGTCGTTTTCGTGGCTCATAAGCCAATTGACCAGGCTGGACCTATTGGCCCCCAAAACAGAACCAGACGTATTCAACCATGCACCACTTGCATTGAAGTAATAGTCAACGCCATCGATTTTCAGCCACCCGTTAGCAAACATGGCACCCGAAGGCTGGAGCCAGTACCACGTACCGCCGTCATTAAGCCATCCAGTTTTCATCTTGAATGTGGAAGGGTCCATCCAATACCACGCACCGTTGACATATTGCCAACCAGACTTAAGGACACCATTGGAAGATGCGTAGTACCAAGTATTGCCACTTTCGTCAGAAGCGTCTTTCGACATAATCCAACCAGACGCCACGTTAACGACACCATTCGCATCCGCATAGAAAACCGCATCTCCAATATGAATCACACCTGGCAATGAAGACGAGTCAGTACGATCAGCGACTACGGGAGATCCATCAGATGAAGTAGGCAACGGCTCGCTCAGTGCTCCAGACGAATTCGCCCATGCCATACCATCGTTCAAGTTGATCCAGCACGAAGATACCATTGCACCGGAATCATAAGAAAAATAGCGCTTGCTTCCTACCGCAAATTCACCAGTACGCATTGCGCCGGATACATCATCAAGGTAATACCAGGCGCTTCCGGACTTTATCCATCGCCCTCGTTGAATAGCTCCGTTTGATGCGGCGTAATACCAAGTACCATCAGCAAGTGCCCAGCCTGTTGCCATGGCACCTGAACTCGTAAGGAAATAGGTGGACGAGCCCACTTGCACAAAACCCGTGATCATAATATGGCTTCCTGGATCCAGGTAATACCAAGAATTCCCTAGAAGCAACCAACCTCCATGCAGTAAGCCGTTGGAGTCAGCGTAATACCAGTTGTTGTCAATAAGTGCCCACTGGGAGGATAGCATGGCCCCTGAACTGTTAAAGATATAAGAGGTGCCATTGCATTCATTCAGCCCGGTGGCCATAGAACCGTCTGCAGGATCAAGCCAGTACCAACGACCCCCATCCGAGAGCCAGCCCTTTACCAGAGCGCCAGAGCCGGAAAAATAATGCCAGACAGAAGCATCAAGATGCCATCCGATAAGCATTGCACCAGAAGAAGAGAATCCATACGTGGCTCCCCCAATCTGCAGCATCGCATCGTGGACCATCTTGCCCTCATCATCCAGCCAATACCAGTTGCTGCCGTCTGAAAGCCAGCCTTTTACCATGGCGCCAGAACCGGAGAAATAACGCCAAGCAGAAGTGGAGCCCGTAGAATCTAGGTACCAGCCGACACGCATTGCGCCCGAAGAGGAGAAGGCATACGTCGCACCCCCGACTTGAACCAACCCATCCTGAGCCATTCGACCTTCGTCGTCGAACCAGTACCAGCTACCGTTTATATGTCTCCAAGAAGAAACAGCGATCGTTCCGTCGGACAAGCCCCAACGCCAAAAACCAGCCCCTTCTTCGGGTGATATCCACCCCTGATGCCAAACAATTTGATTCGAAACCTCAGAAGGGGTCTCATTATCCACCTGAGAGTTCTGCTCGACAGCGAAGGTCGAATCGCGCTGAGCATCAATGGCTGACTCAACAGAAGCAATAGCAACGTTAGATGCGGAACCTTCGTCAGTGTTATTCGAATCAAGGGCGTATAACATCGAGGGCGAACTCAAAAGGAGCCCCAAAGAAACAAGGCCGGAAAAGACCAGCACCCCGAATGAGCATTTCTTCATAGCAGCACGGTATCCAATCACGCAGCGACCCCGTCACCTCAGGGCAACGGGGTCTCAATCAAAACTAACTCAGTAATGTGCTAGCCAATTTGCTGGCAGTTTTTGCACTCTCGTGAGGCACCACGCCTCTGGGCCTCCTGAATAGAGATCTGCGAATAGCCCTTTGCGTCCTTACCAACGGTACGGCACTTATGCGTATGGTAAACATTGCTACCGTTCTTATACCAAACTAGGCCGTAGCCCGGAATCCACTTACCGTCCTCGCCGACATAATAGGAGCCGATCCAGGCATTCGTAGCCATGGCACCGGAAGACTGGAGGTAGTAGTCGCCGACCCAGGAGTCGTGGGCCATAGCGCCGGAACCGCTAAAGTAGTACCAGGCGCCGCCGATCTGACGCCAGCCGGTGGCCATCGCGCCGGAATCGCCGAACCAGTACCAGGAGCCGCCCAGGCTGCGCCAGCCATTAGCAACCATGGCGCCCGAGCCATCGAGGTAGAACCACGTACCGCCGATATTGAGCCAGCCAGTGACCATCGCACCGGAAGCGTTGGCGTAGTACCACGTCCCCGAAACGTTGATCCAGCCGGTCAGCATGACACCATACTCGTCGAAATAATACCAAGTTCCACCGATATTATGCCAACCGGTCAGCAGTTCGCCACTGGAGGTCGCATAGAACCACTTTCCATAGATGGAGTCATAGAGCCAGCCGCTATGCTGCATGCGGCCATCGGCGTTGGCACCAGGGGTGTTCAGGAAGTAGTTCTTGCCGTCAATCTGAACTCGGCCGTATGCCATATCATGGCTTTCGGGGTAGAAGTAATACTTGTCCCCACCGATAGACTGCCAGCCCGACACCGCGATCCCGTCAGCGCCAAAATAGTACCAGACAGCTTCGTATTCGTTATGCCACTGGTTCGTGACCATGGCGCCAGTTTCGGGATCGAAATAGCGAAGGTTGCCGTCCTCGCACCGAACGAGTCCAGTCTTCGGACGACCGTCGGAACACCATTCCGTAATCGGTCCACCGCCTCCGCCACCGCCAGCAATATCAGCAAATGAGGGCGCCGGGGCAACCGTCATGCAGACAGCGGCAAATGCAACAACTCCCAGCACTGTTAGTCCGTGCCATCTTTCTCGAAGGTTTTTCATACGACATCCTTTCTCCGAGATTTAAGGCTCTCTTAAGCTATTTTTAAACTATCAATTCAGTATTTCAACGGGAAATCGATAAAAGGTGTCTTTGTGACTGCAATTTAAATATGAGTCGCCACACCTCAACCGTTACACTAAATAGCTTCTGAGTCAAACCGAGCACATAAGCGAACCAATTTAATTAATACGGCCACCTAAAAATCCTGACACACGTTTTCGATATGACAAGAGCCGCTTCAACGAGGAGTACTTGAACCCCACCGCTCTTGCAGCTCTTGAGGATACTTTGCCGGATCTTGGAATTACTTCGCTCTAAAGCGAGAAGTACTCACTGTCGGAGGATAGGTTTGGTCCGAGCCACGGATCGCCTCCCAAGAAGAACTCAGGCCAGCGCTGCATGAACAGCGCTTGCTCGCGCTTCCAGCGGCGCAGCTTTTCCTCGTTGGCCTCTTCCCTGCCGCGCGAGGTGAACTCGTAGTGGCACAGCTCGGCATAGGGCATTTGCCCTCCTCCAGCAAAACACTGTCACTAACTTAGCCCACCAACCTCGCCATTTGTTAAGCAACAAGTGCGAGCGGTAGGTATTGATCTACAACCGTTGGGGATTGAAAAAAATGCAGTAGCCGAAAACGTAATATCTTCCGATTGGCGCGGCATAAAAATAGAGGGCGTCCCATAAAGAGAAGCCCCCTTGCAAAACGGCCGAACCGCTTTTCGAAGTGGGAAATATTTTGCACCAGATGCCTAGGAATCGCAAGAAGGCATATCTTCAGCGTCACACAAATACCATGCGCCGATCACTTTCGACAAAAACGAGAAGGAGGAAGTTATGACCTCCGCACCTTTATAGTAGTTGATGTTGCGATTTGCCCTAGAAATAAACTTGGAAAGCGATTGTGCTTTGTGCTTAATAACGCCTTTAGACGACACCTCTTTGTGCAGATATAGCGTTGTAACAATCTGACGTATTCGCTCATTGCTCATCCTTGCCTTACGCTGATAAGAGCCAACCCCATCTATTTTGCTCAATGCCTTCATAACGCCGTTATTTGCCCTTCGGGCATTCTCACCCGAAGCAAGACCATTAAGAATGCAACTATTGTGAGCGCACGCGTTGCGGAGATCTTTTGCCGCGCGAAGCAAATAAAACCTATCGCGAAGCTCATCATCGTCAAACCGTTTGGCGCAAAACAAAATGAATGAATTAAAGGCGCCAAAGGTAATAACTTCCAGAAAGGCCCAGCCAGGCATATTAAAACCACTGTATTTTGCAAGAATGCCTGCAGAATAGGCACTCGACTCACAACGTGAAATCTCTTTTTTAACCCAGTTGGTCACATTCCCCTTGCTATCAAATGTATCCTGCTCGCTCAAATAGTCTTGAACGATTTCGTAACCGTCCTCGGCATGCTGCTCTATCCTGCCCAGCAAGTCAACTTTGCAGAAGTGCTCGATATCAAGAGTGAGTGAAATCATCTCGTTTCGAAGCAACATATCGATAATCGAAAGGTCAACAAGCATCTTGAAATCTAAGTTGACATATTCACCCTTGCGTTTTCCATCAGAAACCTTTGGAAATCCGGTGCGGTACGAGCGCAAGCGAAAGTAATTGTTGTTCTTCGTCAGATACTCGACTGCCTCTGCCTCGCTCATATAGCGGAAACGGACACCCTTGCTCTTAAGATGGGAGACTTGTTCCCAAGGAGTAAGCCAAGGCTTTTGATCGCACCTATCTTGTTGACGAATAGGACTATTCATTGCGCTCTCCAGCGTATTTGATGAAATAACAGATTGATTTTATCCTAACTTTAAATACCTATTAAACAGCCGGACGCTCATGCAAATACATCATGGCGCGCCGCCGTCCACCTTGCCTTGAGCTCGTTACAACATTTGCATTAGCGTCCACAGAATTAGGAGGAGTATCCTCTCGCTATCTCATTTTGAGCTGAGTAACATCGTAAATTGACCCGACCTGAGCCACTGTCCAGCACACGGTGCAGAAACCCTCCCCCAAGAAAGAAGTTTTTATCGCACTTACACCCACCAAGGCTCCTCTTCATACTTTTCCGCATAGGGAGAACGACACCTACTAGCAAACTCATAAACCAATAGATAGAGTTCATATGCGTCGCGATCTATCCACGCCATTTTCTAAAGCGAGAAGTACTCGCTCTCAGCGGATAAGTTCGGGCCCAGCCACGGGTCGCCATCGAGGAAGAACTCCGGCCAGCGCTGCATGAACAGAGCCTGCTCGCGCTTCCAGCGGCGCAGTTTATCCTCGTTGGCCTCTTCCCTGCCGCGCGAGGTGAACTCGTAGTGATACAGCTCGGCATAGGGCGTATAGATGGTTCGATAGCCCGCCTCCCACACGCGCAGACAAAAGTCCGCGTCGTTAAAACCGACGGCGAATTCCTCGTTATAGCCCCCGACCTGCTCAAATACGTCGCGTCGCACCATCTGGCAGGCACCCGTTACGGCGCTAAAGCTGCCCGGGCGCACAGCGCGGGCAAGATAGCCCTCGCGCTTTGCCGAGAAGTCCTGGTTGGCATGGGCAAGTGCGCCACGCACGCCAACCAAAATGCCGGCATGCTGCACCAGATGATCGGCAAAGTAGAGTTTGGCGCCCACCACGCCCGCATCGGGACGCTGCAGATAGCCCATCATCTCTTCGATAAAGTCCGGACTTATGACCTCGGTATCGTTGTTGAGCAGCAGCAGATAGTCGCACCTGGCATGCTCCACGCCAAAGTTAATGATCTTGGAGTAATTGAACTCACCCGGCCAGTACACAACGCGCGCGATGCCCTTGCCTTCGGATGCTGCAGCCACGCGCTCTGGCAGGGTTTCGTAATACGCAAACGTCTCCGGGGCTTCACTGTTGTTCTCCACCAAGACAATCTCGTAATTGGTATACGTGGCCTTCTGGGCGATCGACATCACACAGGCATCGAGCGTCTCAACGTGGTCCTTGGTGGGAATCACAATGCTCACCAGCGGCGCAGACTCCGGCAGCGCATAGCGCATGCGATAGACAAACGGCGTCTCGGTCTCCTCGACTGTTCCGCAAATGCCCAGCGCGTTAAAGTGGCGCTGCAGCGCAAGGCGCCCAGCTTCAATAGCATACGGCTTGCTATCGGCAGAACCGTCGGCGGTGGAACCGGGGTGCACGCGCCAGTGATACAACACGTGAGCAACATGCTCAAACCGCGCGTCCGCCGCAAGGCAGCGAAGCGTCAGGTCGTAGTCCTGGGCACCCGCAACGTCTTCCGGGGACGAGCCAATACGATCGATAAGTGTCTTCTCCACCATCAGGAAATGCGTCACGCAGTTATGGCTATAGAGCAGATCGACGTTGAGCCGCGTCTTAAAGACCGGCTGGCCCCACTCCCCCGTTTTCTGAAACATGTCCTCGTCGCAGAACAAGACCTGGGAGCGCTCGCCCTCGGCCGCCTTATTCAGCGCGGAAACATACTGGAATAACGCGTCCGGCTCCAGAATGTCGTCATGGTCCAGGAACGCGATGTAGTCGCCCGTCGCTTGCTCGATACCCGCGTTGGTGTTGACAACAATGCCGCCGTTGCAGGGCAGCTCGATTCGGCGGATCCGCTCGTCGTGAACGGCTGCCGCAAGATTGGCCACCGCCTCCCATTCGGGCGAGGCGTCCATCAGCAGCAATTCCCAGTTGCCATAGCTCTGCGCAAGCACCGAATCCAGCAACTCGCGCAGGTAGACCTGATCGGTCTTATAGCACGGCACCACAATGCTCACGAGCGGTCTATAGGCAAATGCCGCGGAAGCGGAGCGCTGGCACGCCAAGTCGCACGGCTTTGCGCGATGTTGCTCAAACCAACGGCGATAGGCAGCGTCGTCCGCACGTGCATCCTTCATGCGATTCCAGCTGTCGTCGACCATGCCGTTATACAGGCGGCCATCCATGGCACAAAAACCACTCTGGATCTGGCCCGCAGGATCAGTTGCAATCGCGACAAAATCTCGAATGTCCTCGGGCATCTCCACGCTCAGATACGTTTTATTGACGCAGCATCCGTTCTGCTGAGGCACGTCGACCTGCGACTCAAACATATGAACCGTGACATCGATGGCATTCATATGCGTATCAAGTATCTCAAGCTGGGGCGCGCACTGGGGGTCTCCCGCCCATGTGACCTCATAGCGCCACACGGCGCCCGAATCGGCCGGAAGATAACGGACAGCATCGATCTCGTAGCGGCCGCAGCATTCGCCACGCTGCGCATCGCGGATAAGCGCGCACAGCGCAGGCTTTGCTTTGTAGTTAATCTTGGATTCCAGCTTGGCCACGCGGCTATCGAGGCGAATGGAGCCCAACCTTTGGCCACCGGATGCAAAAACGACATCCATCGACGAGCCATCCAAAAACGGAAGCACCAAGACGGCGAGCTCGCGCTCGTAATCGAAAACAGAAGGGCAAAGCGCCAGCACGCGGCCATGATCGACCGGGAGCACTAGCGACGGCACACGAGAACCGCTCGTCGTCGCATGGGCAAACGCTTGAGAACCCTCCCGTTCAATAAGCGCGGCGACATCCTGACCGGCAAAACGAAGCAGCACAAACAGACGGCCCTGACTGCGGCAAAGTGCCAAACGCTTGATACTCATCTACACTTCTCGCTTTCCCAGGGCGTTCGCTGCCATGCGCTTGCAGGCACCCAGGCGCCCAAACCTCAAGACGTCGTAATCGAACATGAGCTTTTTGCACCCACGGGCATTGGGGGCCTTGCTGGTAAGCGCCGCACGCACCATAGCAGCAACAGAAGAAGCGAATTGTGCGAGCGCAGCATCGCTGCCCACGGCAGAACCGGCAAGCGCCGTGGCAACGGCAGCAAACACCTTGCCGCAGTCCGAACCCAACAACCTGAGCGCATCGTACAGCACCAGATCGCACAGGAAATATGCCAGGTCATCGGCATGTTGAGCATCGAGACCGTCGCGCTGCCAGTCAGACAGCACCGCGGAGTAAATCTTCACGTGCTCCAGCAGGCGCGTCTCGTCGTCATAGCGCATGGTGTCCATGAGCGAGCCCTTGCGCGCCACGCGGTAGTCATACAGTTTGTTCGAGATAAGCGCGGTCTTGCGCGAGCGTCCGTACACAGCAAAATCGAAGACCTGGTCCTCGCCATACTTAACGGTTTCGTCGAACACGATCCCGTTGCCCAGCAAAAACTCACGCTTGCAGGCGGTACGCCATGCAAAGGGGCGAGATGCTTCCTTAAACAGTAGGTCGGAGCTATAGCCTTCAAACGACACATCGCGCGGGCTCAGCACATAGTTAAGCCACGGATACCCCGCCTCCAGCGGATACGGATTCGCGCCAAAGGTCAAAACGTCGCAGTACTCGCGCTCAAAGGCATCGACGATCACGCGGCATGCATCGGGCGTAAACCGGTCGTCGGAATCCAAAAACGCAACGATAGACGCCGTGGACGCAGCGATGCCTGCATTACGTGCACTCGACAGGCCGCCGTTCTCCTTATCAACCAGCCTAAAGCGCGCGTCCTTTTCGCAATAGGCAGCCGCAATATCGCGCGAACCGTCCGGCGAGCCATCGTTGACTAACACGCCTTCCCAATCGGGCATGTCCTGCGCAAGCAGGGAGTCCAGGCACCAGGCCAGGCACTCCTCCACTTTATAGATGGGAACGACAACGGAAATCTTGGGGGTAGCCATAGTCAAGTGCTCCTACTGTGCGGCCGGAACGTCATCAGGGTGCGGGTTGTCGCCGTAGGTGCGCTGATACGTCAGCACGCGCCAGACCAACGGCAGGCCGCCGATCTTAAAGTAATGCTTAAACGTATTGAGCTTGCCCGGCTTCTTAAAGTCAAAGCGCGAATCGATATAGGCGCGGGGCGACTTGACCATTAGGCGCAAGTCGGTCTCGCCACGCGGATCGAACAGCGACAGGTCAAAGCGACCGGCATCCCAATCGGCCTTGAGCTCGGGAGATGCCTTCTTCCAAAACTGCTCACGCAGTTCATCGACCAGACGTTCATCATTCCAACGGTACGTATCGACCTTCATGCGCATTAAAATGCCCTGGAGCTGAGTCTTGAGCTCGGGGCGTTCATCCAAAAAACGTTGCATCTCGGCATATTCGTCGCACACGCAAAACACCTTGTTGGGCGAATTAACGGAGCTCTTCTCGTTGTCTTGGCGGTAGCACAAAATGGGGTCCGCAATAAACGCGGCACGCTCGGCGCAAGCCCAAACCTTAAAGTTAAAGCCTGCGTCCTGATACGAGGCACCCGGTGTGGGAAGGAACCGAATCTGATTGTCGTTGAGGAACTCGCGCCGATAGATAGCCGACCAAATGGAAGGTTTGCGGTAGAAGATGCCCGGGCGATCGACGGGGCGATACGCGGCGCCCGTCATATGCTCGTCGATGATCCCAAACAGCTCACGGCGCTCGCTGGGCGTGGACCAATACAGGTAAAAGTCGCCCTTTACCACATCGGCATGCTCAGTATCGGCCTTGGCGACCAGCTTTTGGAGCGAATCCTCAAACATAAAGTCGTCGGACTCAAGGATGCCCACGTACTCACCACGCGCCATCTCCAGGCCGCGGTTCATCGAGTCGCCGTAGCCACTGTTGGCTTTATCGATCATCTTTACACGGGGGTCGCGCTCCATGTACTCGCGGATGATATCTGGCGAGCTATCGGTAGAACCGTCGTTGATACAGATGATCTCGATGTCCTTGAGCGTCTGCGCCACGGCGGAATCGAGGCACTCGTGCAGGTAGCGTTCGACATTGCAGATGGGGACAAGCAGCGAAACTTTAGGGGTATCAGAGTTCTGCAAGAGAACCTCCTGTTGAATAGCGTGTAACAGGGTTATTTTAGCAGCCGGGTTGCGGCGGGCGGCAGCGCTTGGAATTAGAGAAAGCGCTCCAGGCAGGCTTTGAGACCGCGAGTCGAAAGATAGAACAGCGTGGCGTCTGCCATCGAAACGCCCGAGGTCGCCGCAACGAGCTTGTGGGCAACACGGCAAACGGCGCCCTTGGCGGGCATATCCGCCCACGCCGTTCCCAAAAACGTCGTGAGGTCCATGTTGACGCGGCCGGCAACACGGTGGAAGCCGTCCGCATCCAGACGCGCCAAGTCGAACACAATGAGGTCCAAGAACCAGGTGATCAGCTCGCCGGGGCACAGGTCCAAAAGACCGTAGGCCGCCCAGTCCTCCAAGACCTCCTCGAGCATCCTCATGTGGGCGTCAAGCTTTTTGGCGCGAGCCTCGGCACTGTTGAACTCGTGCGTCGCCGATTCGCTCTCCATCACGTAGTGGTAGAACTTGTCCGGCATGACGACGGTCCTGCGGGCAAGCGCATAAGCCGCAAATTGGAAGACGACGTCCTCGCCCAAAGCCAAACCGGGGGCGAAGCGAATGCCTTCGCGATTGAGCAGCTCGCGCGAAAAAGCCGCACGGCAGGCATAGGGCTGCGCATTCGAATGGAACAGCAGTTGAGGATCGCGGGCGCCGAAGGTACCAGCTTTGGGGCTCATGAGTTGCTGGACGCGCTTGGGAGCAGCATCGGCAGGTTCACAGACGCCGCCAAAAACGGCGGCCTCGGCATCCGCAGACTCCATGGCATGCAGCACGCGCTCGACCGTCTGGGCATCGATGTAATCGTCGGCGTCCACAAAAAAGAGGGTCTCGCCCTCGGCGACATCGATACCGGCATTTCGAGCACACGAGACACCCGCATTTTCCTGGTCAATCACCAGTACGCGATTGTCGGCCTGCGCGATCTGGCGCAACGCGTTCAACGAATCATCAGTCGAACCGTCGTTGACGCAGACAACCTGAATCGAGCGCTCGGACTGGGCCAGCAGCGAATCGAGGCATCGCTGAATGGAGCGCGCAGAGTTGTAAACGGGGACGACAATGGTAACTTTAGGACACGAGGCCTCTCCCATGTCGACCTACCCCCTCAGCGATTCGATGAGGAAAGCGGCGACTACGCCTGGGCCTCCAACCGAGGCGTAATACTTAGCACGCCCCAAGGCACCATCCGTCGCAAAACTCGGATGCTCGTCAACCCAGCCCTCAGGATCTTTGAGGATGGCAGCGAGATTCGCGCGCTTCCACGGCTTGAGGTCGTCAAGCGAAAAGTCCCCGGCGTCCAAGGCCGCTTGGAACTCCTTGGCCATCTGAACCAGGAACTCCTTATAGAACTTAGGCGCCAGGCGCACGTAGTTCCACATGTACGAATCGTACTTAATGAGCTGATTGAACTTGAGCATGCGCGCGACATCGCCGCTTGCGTGGTCGCGGGCATAATCCTCTCGAATCCAACGCTCAATCTCGGCATACTCGGTATTGACGCAAAAGACCTTAGCCGAAGAATTGACCGAGGAATTCTCGTTGTCCTGGCGATACGACAACACGGCATCATGCAGGTAAACAGCCTTATCGGCGCACGCGATCACCTTAAAGGCGAATGACGTGTCCTGAAAGGATGCCCCCGGAGTCGGCAGGAACGTAATGCCGTTGCGCTCAAGAAAATCGCGACGGTACACGGCCGACCAAATCGACGGCTTTTGCTTAAAGAACTGCGTCGTATCGCTCGGGTGCACCGGCTTGCCGCAGTCCTTGGCTTTAAACATCTCGTGCAGCGAGCGGCGCTCCTCGGGCTTAGACCAGTAGAAATCAAAATTCGCCTTCGCAAAGTCGGCATTATTGCTATCGGCGGCCGAGACAAGCTTTTCGAGTGCGTCGGGCGCCATAAAGTCATCGGACTCCAAGATGCCAACGTACTTGCCACGCGCCATCTCCAGGCCGTGGTTCATCGAGTCGCCGTAGCCGCTGTTGGCCTTGTCGATCATCTTGACGCGCCCATCGCGCTCCATATACTCGCGGATAATCGCCGGCGAGTTGTCGGTCGACCCGTCGTTAATGCAGATGATCTCAATATCCTTGAGCGTCTGCGCCAGGGCGGAATCGAGACACTCGCGCAGGTAGCGTTGAACATTGTAAATGGGAATAAGCAGCGACAGAACAGGGCTGCCAGAGGCGTTAGTAGACAAATGTGCTCCTTAGGAAATACCTGCCGTTAATGGTATCAAAGGGTCGGCGCGCCGACGGTCGTTTATATAATCTATGGAGCCCAACCTACGAAAGGACGTCATGCAGCCTAAAGCCGCACGCAACATATCCATCGAAGCCTTGCGCTTGGTCGCGGTCGCCGGTATCGCGGTGTTTCACACCTTTCAGTGGACCTTCCAGGCAACCTGTGTCGGCGCCGCAGAATATGCCCCACTTGCGATGTTCCCCTATTCCGGCGTGCTCGGTTTTATTAACTTGCTGGGCTGCTGGGCCAACGAGGTCTTCTTTATGATCTCGGGCTATTTTCTCATCGCTTCGGCCGCGCGTGCTTGGGACGGTGGAGCAACGTGGAAGTCGCAAATGCAACGGACGTCGCAGCGCCTTGGCAAGGTCATCTTGTCTACTGCGTTTTATTGCCTCGTGGCGCTCGCGTGGTCCACGGTCGTCTCCCCCATTCCCGATGTTACCCTCAACACGCACTACTGGTACACGCTAGGCCTTGAGTTCATCTGGGTCTATGCCGCCACGGTCTTCATGGCGCCATGGTTTGGACTGGCTAAGAGTCGACTCCCCCAGAAAACCTACAAGACGACGGTCATCGCCGTTGGCATCCTCGCATTTGTTGTTAACGGGTATTTAGCCGCCATGAGTGCGACAAGCGCCGGCGAGTTTTCTTGGCTCCAGAAGCTCATGAGTGCTACCACGTACGTAGTCGCGTTTTTGATCGGCGGGCTGCTCCGCGACGTTACCGATGTCATGGATTCGGACAGGGCGGGCGCCTTGGGCATGTGCTTGCTCGTAACGGTTTTGGTGCTCACCACCATCCTGGAAGGCGAACTCTCCTTCACCGGCAACCTCACGGCGATGGCAACCCTCTCCTACAAATCGACCTCGCTGATCTCGTTTGCCCTCGCTGCCGCTTCCTTGCTCTTTGCGGCAACCCGACGCAGTGCCTCAGACAATCCGGGGACTGCAGGTGCCATCGTCACCTTATCGACCGCCACGCTCGGTTTCTATGTGATGCAGTCGCTCACCAGTAGCCTGTGGCGTCCCGTCTTCAATACGTTGCTCGCAAACATACTGGTCAGCCAAAACAGCCCGGCAGCTATATGTATCGTCACGGGTACCGTCATTAGCATCGTCTTTGCCCTGACGCTTCTCACCATCGACGCGGCTAGAAGCCTTATCGCTCGCAAGCTCAAGCGGCAATAGACACGCTGCCGTCAGACCCTAAAGCCGCTACAGCCGTGGCAGGTTCCTGCGTTTTATTCAAAGCTTGCCGTCAAGGTGCGCCGAGCCTTTACAATAGGACAGTCTCAAGGACGCATTCGATAGCTTCCGCGCAGCACTCGCCCGCCGCGCGTGAAAGGATATATTGCCCCATGCCTTCAACCCTCCCTGCCCCCATCGATAAGCTCGCCATCGTCGTCGTTACGTACAAACGCCAGGAACTCCTGGCCAATTTGTTCGACTCCATGACCGAGCTCACGGCAACGCCCTGGCGCATCGTGATTGTCGATAACGAGAATTCGCGCGAGACCGAGGCCATGTGTACCGCATTCAACGAGCGCCTGGCCAACCTGTGGGGCATCGACACCGAGCAGCCCGACGCGCAGGGCAGCACCGACCGTGTCATCTACGCCCCGCAGCTCGAAAACGGCGGCGGTGCGGGCGGCTTCTCCGCCGGCACTAAATGCGCCTACGACTTGGGGGCCCAGTGGTTCTGGGTCATGGACGACGACGTGCTCGTCATCCCCGAAGGCATCGAACGCTTGGCCAAGTGGACCGACCGCTACGACGTCATCCAGGGTTCGCGCCTGGACTTTGACGGCGGCGCCTTCTTTTGGCAGTACCAGCTCATCCTTTCGCTCGGCATCCCTAACCCCGTCGCCAAGTGGGACTTAGGCCCCGAGGGCTATCGCGCCATGAACCAGCTGTGCTTTGAGGGCGGCATGTTCTCGCGCCGCGTGGTCGACAAGATTGGCCTGCCTGACGCGCGCTTCTTTATCTACGGTGACGATGCCTGCTACGGCTACGTAGCCAGCCAACACTTCCCCGCCGCCGTGGTCGCCGACGTGGTGCTCAAGCGCGCCCGCGCCGTCTCTAACTGGGATATCGCCGGCAAGCGCCAGCTCAACTCCACGAGCGACACCAACCGTTACTACATCATGCGCAACCGCGGTTATCTGGCACGCTACATGCAGATCTACGGCGACTACCACCCTGTGCTGTTCCGTCTGGGCAACGCCGCGACCTTCTGCAAGGAATTCATTCGCCTGGCCGCGGTCGACAAGTGCTTTAAGACCGGCATTCCGGCGCTGCGCCGTGGCATGAAGGACGCCCGAAAGATCATCAAGGACCCCGACTGGAAGCCCATGCCGCCCATGAAGGACACCGAGTAACGGAAGCCGAAAACACCTCGGCGCTTAAAGCCGCTGGCACACCGTAGCCACATGCTGCCCATCAAAACCGAACCCCCAGCGCATGCGACCCACGCCGGGTCGCGGCACACGGATTTCGTCGATGCCGTCGCGCTCTATGTCGAGTAGCGACTGCACGGCCAGCAATTCCAGACCCAGCGCATCCACACCGGGGTCATACATCATGTTGATCGTTATCAGCGGACGTTCATCGAGCATACCGATCGTGTCAGCTACGTCGAACACAGCGCCCGTAGGAAAAACCTGGATGTCCCAGCGACCCGCGCCACACTTTCGCCTCGAAGCAGGATTGGCATAGCCCGGCAAGCCAAAGCAGAGCCCCTGCAAGAGCAGATGATATGGCAGCGGCTTATCTGGGTCGGTCTCACCGATACCCGCATCCCCCAGGATGCGGCTTAGCGCCCGCCTCACGGTATCCTCGTTCCCACGGCACAGCCCGTCGCGAAACGCATCGACATCTCGAGTGTCTTCGGCAGCGCACTCAAACCACTCAACAATCACTAGACGCAAGGCCTGGCGAAGCTCTTTATTGGGCAATCGCAAAGCACGGAGGCGATCGCCACGCTCTAGCTCCTCAGTCATATCCGTCGTGAGAAAACCAGACAGATACAGCGCTGTCCACATGCCATCGTCAGGCGAGACATCTGGCTCTGCAGCGCCCAAACAAAGCGGGACCTCAGCGCACCCATGGGCCTCGAGCAAATCAAACAAGACCGAAAGGCGGTCGAGATTCCACCCGGCAACTACCCTACTCAGACAATCCGCATACCCATACAGATCGGCGCGCACAGGCGCCGTGCAGCCTCGGTCCAGAAAACCGATCACACGCGCTGGACTCGAGCAATAGGCCCTGCCAAACCGATACCCCTCGAGCCATTCACGCGCATCATCCAGGTATTCCTCGCACCCAGCATGATTCAAAAGAGCCTCGACCTCGGCATCCGAAAAACCGAAACATCGGTCACACCACGCCGACAGCGGCGTCGTCAGACAATACGAGCAGCCGCGCGAAGAAAGCGCCGCTTCGGCAGGACCGGGACATTCCCCCATCAGACACGTCAGCCGCAACGAATCGCGCGCAGTGGCAATGGCGTCAAACAGCACACGGTCAAGTAGTTCTGCCGGATCGGCACCGGAAGCGCCCCTCGCGCTTGCACGGCCCAACCATGCCGCATCGTACCCATCAACGAGCAATACAACCTGCTCATCGCAGGCCATCTCCAGCAGCTCAATGAGCACACCGAGCACCGAGTCAACCTCATCCGCGCTCGCCACGCCACGCGCGACACATTCGATGTGACGCACCTTGTCTCGAGCTAAATCCGGAGCCTCCAAAAGCGCCAGCAGGCGGGCACACTCGCCCGAAAGGGCATCGCGCACGACGCTGGCAATAGCGGCGCCACGCCTCGCAGCGCCAGAAAAATCCAGCGATATCACCGGATAGCAAGCGTACTCATCCCGATAGCGCCCGCCGTCTGCATCCCAAATCTGAGCATCGGCAAACAAACGCTGACCAGCGCGACCGACCGCTGGACGCTCCAGAAAAGCCCTGAGCATCGACAAGTTCATGCTCTTGCCAAAACCCTCGGGTCGACAGCACACCACAACGGACGCGTCGCAGTCCAACACATCGGCAATAAACATGGTCTTGTCAACCAGCATGCAGCAACCAAGGGCCTCCGCATAGTCGTGCATGCCAATGGGCAAAGCCGCATCGTCGGCACAGCCGATCAAACGCACGCCAAAGCCGGCAGCACAACCATTATTTGCCTGTTCAGACACCAAAACGTTCCCCCTAAATCGCAACACGGTGCCAATTGTAATGACCGCCTCGCGCGTACCGATGTCGCCGCGCAAACATATCGGGCAACGGTAGCAACAAGACGTGTGAGGGGGCACAACTAATCGTTGCACAACAAAACGGGACCCGATGCATTCGCACCGGACCCCGTCCCAACTCTTTAGTTATCTAGCAACGAGAGGCTACTCCTCCGAGCCGTCCTCCCCAGAAGCTTTCTTCTGCTGATCGAGCTTATGCTTACCACTTACGATAGACGTAGCGCCCAGTGTGGCCAAGCTTGCACTGGCAAGGCTCGCCATCACAATCAGATCGCCCGTCTTGGGCATATTGCCGCCAGATGACTTGGTAGTTGTAGTCGTCGTGGTTGTAGTGGTCACCGCCTTGGAGTCATTTTGCTCTTGACTCTTGTTGTCGGTGTTGCCCTTACCGCCGTCCTCGCCCTGCTGCTTTCCGTCCTCGGTCTTGTCCTTGCTCTCGTCCTTCTTCTCAGATTCAGACTTCTTATCCTCGTCCTTCTTCTGAGCGGATTTGTCGTCCTTCTCCTCAGAGCTAGAACCCTTATCAGATTCGGTCTTCTCGGAAGCCTTGTCCTTGGAGTCGCCCTTTGCGGCCTCGGTCTTTTCCGTGGAAACCTGATCAGAGTTGTCCTTGTTCTGGGTCGAGCCATTATTGACGCCAGCCATCAGCGAAGAGCCCAGCGTAGAACCGAGTTGCACGGAGAAAGAAGGCTTCTTGTCCGGCGAAGCAACAGGGGCGTCCGGCGCCTTATTCGAGTCGTCCTTGGAAGCATCGGAATCAGGGGCTGCGTCAGAGCCGGAGCCGTTGTTAGAGCCGGTGTCAACGGACGAATCGCTCGAGCCGGTAGATGAGTTAGAGGTGTCAGCGCCAGTCGAACCAGAAGCGTCGCTGTCCGTATTGCCGACAGAGCTTGAAGGCGAATCGCCCGCAGCAGAGCCGTTCAAATTGGAGCCGTTCGGGGTAGAGCCGTCGTTGGTAGTGCCACCAGCAGAGCCATTACCGTCAGCATCGGTCGAGGGCGCATCCATCCTGTCATCGTTGGCGTCGTCACTCGAGTCGTCATTCGAATCAGGTGTCGGCGAGGGCACCGGCGTAGGCTCGGGCTGCACGGGCGTCGCAGCGGCAGCCTCATCCTCGGCGATAAAAACCAAGCAGTCCTTCAGCTCATTCTTATAACGATTCTTCCAGCCCTCATGATACTGGGGCTGACTTGAAAACTTGGTGGCGACATTGTTGACCACGCTATTGGAGAGCGCCGTCACAAACTCGCGGTCGGACATATCGTTGGAAAGATTCGCCCAGCGGAAGAAGTCTCTGCAGCCACCGGTGCCGCACATGTTGGTGATGCTCCACACCATGCCCTTGACGCAATCGGCGCGGCCGGAGATGTCAATGCCAAGAGCGCTCTTAAGCCACGCCTCGGTCACCGCATAGTACGAGTTGTACGCATACGCATCCTGCAGAGCCGAAAACTCAGCAGGATCGGTGTTATAAGCACCTTGGAAGGCATCCTGCGCGATATGGCCCAGCTCGGTGAGCTGGCCGTTCTCGTACATGGCATTGCTCGTGTTGGAAATCTCGCTGCCGCGATCAATCGCATCCTTGAGCATGCAGTATTTTTCGGGGTTGTAGTTGTAGGCCTGCTTCATAAACGGGATGAGCGACCAACGACGGTCGAACTGGTAATAACCCAGCGCGTTGTAGCCGTCGCCATACGAAAAGCCCTGGTTGTAGTTGCCATGGCTCTCGTACTTGGTAAAGTACTTCATCTCGGGAGTCACGTTGACAAACGAGACACCCTGAACCGACCTCAACACGCCCGAGAAGGACTGTTGGGTGTAAAGGCCCTTATCGATATCGGTGGCATCCGAGGCAACGCCCGGCGTGGGCTCCTCGGCAGCGGCGGGTGCCGGTGAGGAAACGGCGCCAAACGAAAGTGCCAGCGTCAGGCCCGCGACAATAGCAGAATGCTTGGGCTGCATAAGATCCTCCCTGCATTGGTGTAGTTAAAGTTCAGTTTGCAAAGATAAAAATAAGTATTGCAGCTCGCCCGTTGTTGCACAACAACCCCTCGGTAAACGGCAACAACCCTCCGCGAAATCTTAAGGAATTGCGCTCAACCTACAGCTTAATGTCAAAGTTGATCTCGGGGACGGCGGCTAGGTCGGCCAACGTCACGCCGTCGACGTACTTTTCGATTACGTCGTCCAGACCGCGCCAGAACTTGACCGTTGAGCACAGATCACTACGGGTGCAGCTGTTGTCGATGCCGTCGCACGCCACTGGAGCCGTGCTGCCCTCGACGGCACGCAGGATGTCGCCGGCGCGCACCTCGGCCGGATCCTTGGCCATCATGTAGCCGCCGCCCTTACCGCGTACGCTCTTAAGCAGGCCCGCTTTCATAAGCGGACGAACCAGCTGCTCCAGATACTTTTGTGAGATATGCTCGCGGTCGGCGACCTCGCGCAGGGCGATCTTGCCCTCGGCATCACCAAGCGCTGCGATATAGATCATCAGTCGGAGGGCATAGCGGCCCTTAGAGGAAATGAGCATACCTACCCTCCCATCGTTGCTGGGACAACATAACCAGGTTTGTTGTCCCAAATTTAAAGCAAGTGGGACAAACACAACAGGTTATTTTGTCCCAGAATTTGAAAAGTCGAGTGGATTAGTCGGGTTTTCCCTTGACTAACGCCGAACCCATAGTAACTTTATTCCGAGAAGATTCCTAGGGTTTAGTACACCTATGAGTACACCATATACAGAGAGGGACAGCATGAGCGCAAATCCGCTGCTTTCCATCGAAGGTCTGACCGCCTCCGTGGACGAGAAGACCATCCTCCACAACGTCAACCTTAACGTCGCCGCCGGCGAGACCCACGTCCTGATGGGACCCAACGGTGCCGGCAAGTCCACCCTCGGCCACCTGGTCATGGGCGACCCCGTCTATACCGTCAATGACGGCCGCATCGTCTTTGACGGCCAGGACATCACCAAGCTCACCACCGACAAGCGTTCGCGCGCCGGCCTATTCTTGAGCTTCCAGGCTCCGGTCGAAATCCCAGGCGTGCCGCTGTCGAGCTTTTTGCGCGCCAGCATCGCCGGCCGCCCCGGCCTGGAGATGAAGGGCAAGGAGTTCCGCCGTCGCGTCAAGGAGCTCGCGGCCGAGCTCAACATGGATACCGCCTATCTCAACCGCGAGCTGGGCGTAGGCTTCTCGGGCGGCGAGAAGAAGAAAGTCGAGATGCTCCAGCTTCTGCTGCTGCAGCCCAAGCTCGCTATTCTGGACGAGACCGACTCGGGTCTGGACGTCGACGCCCTGTCCACCGTCAGCCACGGCATGGACGCCTACCGCAAGAGCTGCGACGGCTCCATGCTCATCATCACGCATAACACGCGCATCCTGGAGCACCTGGATGTCGACCGCGTCCACGTTATGGTCAAGGGCCACATCGTGCGCGAGGACGATGCCTCGCTCATCCCCTGGATCGACAAGAACGGCTTTGAGACCTTCGAGCGCGAGGCCGCCGAGCAGCGCGCCCAGGCCGAGTCTGCCGCTGCCGAGCAGCAGGCGTAAAGGGGCGACGCAATGACCAAGAACCGCACCGAGGTCGCGGACATCGACCGCAGCCTCTACGACTTCACCTATGGCGAGGAGGGATTCGAGCGCCTCGACGCTGGCATCACGCCCGACATTGTGCGCGAGATCAGTGCCAAGAAGGACGAGCCGCAGTGGATGCTCGACCTGCGCCTCAAGTCCCTCGAGATCTTCAATCGTTTTCCCGACCCGACGTGGGGCCCCTCCATCGAGGGCCTGGACATGGACAACATCGTCACCTACGTCAAGCCCAACACCGACCAAAAGCACGACTGGGAGTCGGTGCCCGACGACATCAAGAACACCTTTAAGCGCCTGGGCATCCCCGAGGCCGAGCGCAGCTACCTGGCAGGCGTCGGTGCTCAGTACGACTCCGAGCTCGTCTACCACAACATGCAGGACACGGCGTCCAAGATGGGCATCGTCTACTCCGGCATCGAGGAGGCCCTGCACGACCCGCAGTGGGAGCCGCTCATCCACGAGAAGTTCAT
The DNA here is from genome assembly GCA_905215005.1 of uncultured bacterium. Lineage (GTDB taxonomy): Bacteria > Actinomycetota > Coriobacteriia > Coriobacteriales > Coriobacteriaceae > Collinsella. The sequence goes on from CAJMOM010000007.1 coordinate 23,225, forward strand.
GACGCTCATCCCGCCCACCGACCACAAGTTTGCGGCCCTACACGGTGCCGTGTGGTCGGGCGGCTCGTTTGTCTACGTGCCCAAGGGCACTAAGCTCGATTTTCCGCTGCAGAGCTACTTCCGCCTTAACGCCAAGGGCGCCGGCCAGTTTGAGCACACGCTCATCATCGTCGAGGACGACGCCGACCTGCACTTCATTGAGGGTTGCTCCGCGCCCAAGTACAACGTGGCCAACCTCCACGCCGGCGCCGTCGAGCTCTTTGTGGGCAAGCGTGCGCACCTGCGCTACTCGACCATCGAGAACTGGTCCAAGAACATGTACAACCTCAACACCAAGCGTGCGCGCGTGGACGAGGACGGCGACATCGAGTGGATCAGTGGCTCCTTCGGCAGCCACGTGGGCTACCTCTACCCCATGAGCGTGCTCAACGGCCGCCGCGCCCGCTCGAGCTTTACCGGCATCACCTTTGCCGGCGCCGGTCAAAACCTCGACACCGGCTGCAAGGTCGTGCTCAACGCACCCGATACCTCGGCAACCGTCGAGACCAAGGGCATCTCTAAGAGCGGCGGTATCCAGACCTTCCGCAGCTCTATTGTAGCGACGCCCAAGGCCGAGGGCTCCAAGGCAACCGTGAGCTGCCAGTCGCTGATGCTCGACGACCAGAGCCGCTCCGACACCATCCCCGCCATGGACATCCGCGCCAAGAACGTCGACATCGGCCACGAGGCCACCATCGGCCGTATCGGCGACGACAAGGTGTTCTACCTGATGAGCCGCGGCATCTCAGAGGAAGAGGCCCGCACCATGATCGTCAACGGCTTTGCCAACCCGGTCTCCAAGGAACTGCCACTTGAGTACGCCGTCGAGATGAACAACCTGATCAAGCTCGAGATGGAAGGAGCGATCGGATAATGAAACAGGAAACCAACACCGCTGCTACCACGCTCGAGCAGGTCAACGCGATGCCCGCAGCAACCTGGGGCTGGTTGAAAATGAATCAGACCAAGCTCGAGCTCTCTGACGAGCTTGCCGCCGCTCCCGCCGAGACCATTGAGGTCGAGGGCTTGGACGAGCAGTTTACTGGCGTGACAGACGCGTTCGACGCCGCCATGGACGCCATGGCCGAGCGCTTCCCCGAGCGCCGCG
>CAJMOM010000008.1:0-22114 GCA_905215005.1 uncultured bacterium
CGCCGCGCACCTCGCGGACCACGACGACCCAAAGGCTCCCACCCTCTTTGTCGGTGGGGCGAACGGTCAGGCTCAGGCGCGTACCCGCACGCCCCATAACCAGACGCGCGCCGTCTCCTATACGGTCGAGACGCTCAGCGACAAAAGCCGCCACATCCCGCTCAAGCGCCGCGTCATTCATGGTCGAAATCGCGACGTCCCCACGCGCATCGATTGCCAATGCCGAGGCCCCGGCAGCAGCCAGGGCCTCGGTCAAGATGTTCAGCTTGGCATCGCTATCCATGATTTGCCCCTGTCCGCAGCGACGTGCAACCGCCGACGGTCGCACGACCAAGTGTTTCAAAATTGAACGATATTGCTCACCAAACACTATAGGGCAGAAAGCGCCGCCCTGCGAGTATAGGTGTTGCCCCGCATCGCCATCCTGGCGGGGCGATAAGAGCTCTTCGGGACTTATAAACCTGCGGACAAGCCATACCCGCAAGAGCTCCTATCGCTCCACCGCAGGCATGCGCTCACCAGCACGCAGCACGCAAACAAGCTGCTTCTCTACCAGATTCCCAGTACGTGTTGCATTCCCAAACTCATGCACGCAATACCAATCCAGCAGCAAAAGCCCAATGCGATGGGCTTGCCGCCCTTTTTGACCAGCTCGACGATATCGGTATTAAAACCAATAGCTGCCATGGCCATCACGATAAAGAACTTCGACAGCTCCTTGATGGGCGCCGTAAAGGACGCGGGAAGCTGAAGCACCGTAGTGATCACGCTCGCCAGCACAAAGAACAGCACAAACATGGGAAACGCGCGCTTAAGGGAAAACGTGCTTTTGGCGTCGCCGCCGGCCTTGCGCGCCAGATGCATCTGCCAGCATGCGAGGACCAACGTGATGGGGATAATGGCCAGCGTTCTGGTGAGCTTGACCACCGTGGCGCTTTCGAGCACATTGGCGCCGGGATGCATACTGTCCCAGGCGCTCGCCGCAGCCGTTACCGACGAGGTGTCGTTGATGGCGGTGCCGGCAAACAGGCCAAAGCCCTCGTTGGTCAGCCCGAGCATGCCGCCAAGCGTCGGAAACACGAGCGCCGCGATAACGTTAAACAGGAAGATGACCGAAATGGCCTGGGCAATCTCGCGATCGTCGGCATCGATGACGGGTGCGGTCGCAGCGATGGCCGAACCGCCGCAAATCGACGAACCCACACCCACAAGCGTCGCGATCTTGCCCGGCACGTTCATGACGCGGCAGAGCACAAAGGCGATGACAAGCGAGGTCGAGATTGTCGCCACGATAATCGGTAGCGACTGGGCGCCCTTGGACAGAATCTGGGAGAGGTTCATGCCAAAGCCAAGCAGGATAACCGCGTACTGCAAGACTTTTTTGGACGTATAGGTAACGCCGGCGGCGAGCTGTTCGCGACGATTCTTGGGAAAGACGAGCGCCAGGACCATGCCAAAGAGGATGGCAAATACCGGACCGCCGACCACCTCAATCTGTTTGCCGAGCAACGTCGCGGGGATAGCGATGATCAGGCAGAACAAGACGCCCTTCCAGCGCTCGCGTACGATATTCGCCAGTTGCATATGGGATTCCTTCTTTCTATTTCACGTTTGCGACGGCTTATGATACGGCAACATTGAGCGCAGCCTTGCGCAAACACAGACTAAGATGCCGCAATAGTTCTCAGGCAACAGCCGAATTACCCACCGCGGAGAGCTGATTCGCGGCATAATTAACAACTGACATATGAGTTTGATAGAACAGTTGCGAGGCGCTATGGAAGAATCGATGCACGTCGGCGAGCAGGAAACGAGCCTACAGGACCAGTCCTACCACACCATTCGACGCAAAATCGTCTACCTGGACTACAAGCCGGGCGAAAAGCTGGGCGTCAAGCAACTTTGCGACGACCTGGATATGGGGCGCACGCCCGTGCGCGAGGCTTTGGTTCGCTTGGCGCAGGAAGGCCTGGTGCGCACCGTGCCCCAGAGCGGCACCTACGTCTCACCCATCAACCTCACCCTTGCCGAGAGTGCCTGCTACATCCGCGAACATCTGGAAAAGCAGGTGATCGTGGAGTGCTGTGCACGCGCCACGTCGGCCGGCATCGAGCAGCTCGACCGCGCCATCGCGCTGCAGGAAAAGGCCATGGCCGAAGAGGATCGCATCGGCTTCTTTTTGAGCGACAACCTCATGCATCACATGATTTTTAGCATCGCATGTCGCAGCACCGTGTGGTCGTGGCTCGAAGAGACCAATGCCGACCTGGAGCGCTTCCGCTGGCTGCGCGCTGCCACGCAGGTTCTCGACAATCAGGACATCGTGAACGAGCACAAGCAGATTCGCCGCGCTATCGCCGGTCGCGACCCCATCGAAGCAAGCTTTTTGGTCAGCAAGCACCTGCACATGATGTTCCGCAACCAAACCGAGGTTCTGGACCAGTTCCCCGAGTACTTCGAGACCAGCAAGCTCCGCTAACCTGCCAAAAAGGGACAGGTTCATCTTGGCAGGTTTTATCTGGGCAAATGCAACAAGGCCCGGTTCCGTCTTGATGCGGAGCCGGGCCTTAGTCGTTAGGACGTGCCAGCAACGGGACGCTCGATGTCAGTCACCAGCAGCGAGCGGGCCGCATTCGCGACAAGGTGACGTGAAATGAAAGGGCGCTGACCTTCTGGTCGCGCCCTTGAAATTGAACGTCAGATTGGCGTGAATGCGGCCCGCGCAGCGTCGGCCGGTCCGCCGTTCGGTAGAACGGCGGAACAACAATTACTCGACAGTAACGCTTTTCGCCAGGTTACGGGGCTGGTCGACGTCGCAGCCGCGCAGGATGGCGACCTCGCGGGCGAGCAGCTGCAGCGGAACGCTCGCCGTGATGGGACTGAACACGTCGCGGACTGCTGGCACACGGATGATGCAGTCGGCGATCTTGTTGATCTCCTCGTCGCCCTCGGTGGCAACGACGATGACCTTGGCGCCGCGCGCCTTGCACTCCATGAGGTTCGACACGGTCTTGTCGTAGGTGGCACTCTTGGTGGCCACAGCGATGACAGGGAAGCCCGGGTCGATCAGCGCGATGGGGCCGTGCTTCATCTCGCCGGCGGCATATGCCTCGGCGTGCAGGTAGCTGACTTCCTTGAGCTTGAGCGCACCCTCGTAGGAAATAGCGGCACCCATGCCACGGCCCACGAACAGCGCCGACTGCGCGTCCTTGCACAGCAGGGCGGCCTCACGAACGGCCTCGGTTTGGGTATCCAAAATCCACTGGATCTGCTCGGCCGTATCGGAAAGCTCGCGGAACAGCATGCGCGCCTGCTTGGTGGTCAAGCGGTACTTGACCTGCGCCAGCAGCAGGGCCAAAAGCGTAAGGCTCACAACCTGGCCGATGAAGCTCTTGGTCGAGGCGACCGCGATCTCCTTGTTGGCCTTGGTGTAGATGACGCCGTCGCTCTCACGCGCCACGGGGCTGCCCACCACGTTGGTGATGCCGAAGACCTTGGCACCCTTGATGCGCGCATCGCGAATGGCGGCAAGGGTATCGGCCGTCTCGCCCGACTGGGACACGGCAACGACAAGCGTCGTCGGCGTAATGATGGGGTTGCGATAACGGAACTCGCTGGCCGCCTCCACCTCGGTGGGGATGCGAGCCCAGCCCTCAATGAGATTCTTGGCAATGAGGCCAGCGTGATAGCTGGTGCCGCAAGCGATCACGTAGACTCGGTCGATGTCGTTGAGCTCCTCAAGCGAAAGGCCCAGCTCGTCGATGTCGAGCTCGCCGGCCTGCGTCATACGACCGACCAGCGTGTCGCGCACGACGCGCGGCTGCTCGTGAATCTCCTTGAGCATAAAGTCGGGATAACCGCCCTTTTCTGCCATGTCCAGGTCCCAGTCGATGTGGGTGACCTTGGGCTCGATAACGTTGCCGGCCTCGTCGGTATACTCGACGCCTGCGGGCGTGAGCTTGGCAAACTGACCGTCCTCGAGCACCACGACATCGCGGGTGGCATCGATGAGCGCAATGACATCGGAGGCAACATAGGCGCCGGTCTCGCCCGCGCCGACCACGATCGGGGAATCCTTGCGGGCCACGGCGATCACGCCGGGCTCGTCAGCGCACACGGCGGCCAGACCATAGGCACCGACCACGTGGGTGCAAGCCTCGCGCACGGAGGCCATCAGGTCGTGCGTCTCGGCATAAGCCTCTTCGATCAGATGAGCGAAGACCTCGGTATCGGTCTCGCTCTTAAAGTGGTGGCCGCGGCCCTCCAGCTCTTCGCGCAGCTCGGCGAAGTTCTCGATGATGCCGTTGTGGACGATGGCGATACGACCGTCGCAGCTGGTGTGGGGGTGAGCGTTAACGACCGAGGGCTTGCCGTGGGTGGCCCAACGGGTGTGGCCGATACCGCAGGTAGCGTCGCTGTCGATGTTGGAAAGCTCGCTCTCCAAGCCCGCGACCTTGCCCACGCGGCGGATGACATCGAGGTGCGCCGCGGCGCCCTCGCCCACCTCGAGCGCGACGCCCGAGGAGTCATAGCCGCGATACTCCATACGCTTGAGGCCCGTGACTAGGATGTTCTTTGCAATATCAGAGCCGGTGTAGCCGACGATTCCGCACATAAGATAAATCCCTTCGTTCGCGTGACTGCAAGACGTCCACGCACAAGGGGCGCTGAGACGTATAACGTTCGAGTATTGTACTCACGCAAGCACAAGCTGATATACCAGAAGTGGTATCTCAACTTAGATACCACCCGATGCACACACGTCCAGCCGATCCATACCACCACAAAGGTACCTGCCCCCTTCGTGGTGGTTGCGCCGGCAACGGCGTTTCCCCAGATAAACCTGCCAAAATAAACCTGTCCCTTTTTGGTAGGTTTGGGATGCTACAATCTGGCTTGTACTTGAAACGCATCAAAGGGGCCGCTATGGCAAAGGTAAAAATCAGCGACGTCGCGCGCGAGGCCGGGGTTTCGCTGGGCACGGTTTCCAACGCGCTCAACCATCCCGAAAAGCTGCGCCCCGAGACCCTCAAGCTCATTAACGAGACCATCAATCGCCTTGGCTACCTGCCCAACCAAAGCGCTCGTCAGCTCGCGGGCGGCGCCACCAAGTCCTTTGGCTTGGTGCTCCCCCGTCTCGACCACGGTTTTTCGCTCCAAATCGCCAGCGGCGCCCATAACGAAGCCCGCAAGCACGGTTACGACCTACTCATCGCCAACGCCGATAACGACGATATTCTCGAGAACCATTACCTGCGCTACTTTATGGGCACCCAGATGTCCGGCGTCATGGTTCAGCCCATGGCATCCCCCGACTGGCACCCCGCCATGACCAAGATGCCCGTGCCGATCGTCCATCTGGACATCCATTGCTCCGAGCCCGGCTACTACGTAGCGGCCGACAACGAGGCCCAGGGTCGCATCATTGCCGAACTTGCCATCGCCCGCGGCGCGCACCATATTGTCGTCGTCGGCCGAGCAGCATTTATGCAACTCACCCTGCGCGTCCTTGGCATTCATAAGGCGCTCGCCCTGCACCCCGATATCAAGATCGAAGTCATCGACGCCGGCGAGTGGAACACGGCGGCCGACGGCTACGGCATCGGTGCCCAAATCGCCGAGCGCCCCGCGGACGAACGTCCCGATTTTGTCGTCGGTCTGACCGACGTGCTGGCCTCGGGCGTTATCTCGGCATTGGTCGACAAAGGCATCTCCGTCCCCGAGCAGGTTCGCGTGGCCGGATGCGACGGCAACCCGCTCGCTTGGAACGGATCGGTCCCGCTCACTACGGTAGCGCCCCCGGGCTACGAGATTGGTCGCAAGGGTGTCCAACTGCTCATGGAGCAAATCGAGAACAAGGTCCCGACAAAGACCAAGCATATCCACGTCGGCTCTGCAGCGCGCACCGTCACCGCAGCCACCACCGCGGAGGACATCAACCGCCAAGAACTCGTGCGGCCGTTCCTGCTGGAACGCGCCAGCACCCAGGCAAGCAGCCAGACCGACGCCACGGCCATCAACCTCGGCGCGTATCTATAGCACGCCCGCAAGCATGCTAAGTCGTCGCTTAAGCAAAGGGGGCCCGGCAATGGTCGGGGCCCCTTTGCTTAAGCGCAAACGTGAGCAATCGCTCGTTTCAACACCGCAATTGTCTAGCGTACGGCCTTGACTGCCGCCGCCAGATCGAACAACGTATCGAGCACGGCCTCGCAGCCATCCACCACGTCCTGCGGCAGCGGCACGATATCGGGGACGGCGAAGACATGGCATCCGGCCGTGATGCCCGAGACGCAGCCGTTGCGCGAATCCTCGACCACGGCACATTCCTCGGGAGCAAAGCCCGCGCGCTCGCAGGCGAGCAGATACATCTCGGGGTCGGGCTTGCCGTGCACGACGTCCTCGCCACACGTTACCGTTTCAAACTTGTCAAAAAGACCGACCATCTTAAGGTTGCGCTCGGCCGTAACGAGGCGCGACGACGTCGCTAGACCCACGTGATAGCCCGCAGCCAGCAGCTCGTCTAGGCACTCGGCGGCACCGGCCTTAAGTTCCAGTTCGGTCTTGACCATCTCGTCGCGAATCTCCTTGTGGCGATGATAGATCGCCTCGGTGGTTTCGTGGCTGCCATAATGCTTATCGAGGATGTCCATAACATCGGGCAGCGTGCGGCCGATAAACTGATGGATCAGCGCTTCATCAATCGCGAGCCCCAGCTCAGCGGCGCCTGCCTTCCAGGCCTTAATCCCCAAACGCTCGGTATCGACCAGCGTTCCATCCATGTCAAAAATAACAGCCTTGATCATATCGGTCCCCCATCGACTCTCGCTGTCGCGTTGCTGCAACTCTACCGCATTTGGCAACTTGTATATAACGTATATACCATATTGCACTTTCGTTACACAGATAGAAGTCTTATGGCAAGTAACGCATTAGGATTATAGTTTTCGATCGAGTACTCAACGATAAGGAACGTTTCATGATTTTAGACACCACGGCACCCGCAGAGGAGCTTCAAGACAAGCTATCGGCGCTCGAGCAGCTGCTTTTGGCATACGGGCGCGTGGCTATCGGGTTTTCCGGCGGCGTTGACAGCAGCTTTTTGGCCGCGGTCTGCGCCCGCATCATGCCTACCAATACCCTTCTCGTCCATCTCGCCACGCCGCTCATCGGTACGCCCGAACAGGCTTCGTTTGAGCGGTCCGTTGATGGACAAGCCAATGAAGGGGCGCATTTTAAGCTCCCCGTGCTCAATCTTTCGGTGGATCAGTTGCAGCTCCCCCAAGTAGCCTGCAACGATGCCAATCGCTGCTACCACTGCAAGCACGCCGGCTTTACCGCCATCGTCAACCACGCCAAGTCGCTCGGCTTTCCCACCGTCATCGATGGCAGCAATGCAAGCGATCGCGGTGACTACCGCCCCGGCATGCGTGCGGCAGAAGAGCTCGGCGTACGCTCCCCTCTCATGGAGGTCGGCTTTACCAAGGACGAAGAGCGCGAGCTACTACGCGCATGGGGCTATCCTGTTTGGAACCTGCCGGCGGGAGCATGTCTTGCCACGCGCGTCCCCACGGGCGAGGAGCTTACGCGCGAGAAGGTCGATTTAATCCGCGCCTGCGAGGATTACCTGCACGATCTTGATCTGGCACAGGTACGCGCACGCCTGGTCGGCGGCTGCATGCATATCGAGGCCGCACCCGCAGATGTTGCCAAGATTGCCACCCTCGGCGGTGCCGCCGTCGACGACAAGGGCAAGACCCCGCTGCCCGCCGTTATCGAGTCCGCGCTGCGCGAGCTGGGCTGCGACCATATCTCCCCCGAGGTCACCCCCTACATCCACGGCAACATGAACCTTTAGGTTACGCCGTTTTACAAACGGCGTAACTGCTCGGCGCTGCGCAGGCCCCGGGCACGGCAATCTGACGTTCAACTTCACGGGCGCGACCAAAAGGTCAGCGCCCGCTTGTTTCACGTCACCTTACCGCACCCGGAGCCTGCTCGCTCGCATATGCTCAACCCGGACTGCGTTAACTGACCTACCAATAAGGGACAGGTTTATTTTGGCAGGTTTTATCTGGGGAAATATCGCGAGGCAGTCGCCCCCCCCTAGCACCCATCTCACTTCGAGAGACACAAGAGGGGCGACTCGGCTGCATCTACTTCTTCCGATAGCGGCGGTTGCGGCTCGTCGACGAACCCATTACTTCGATGAGTCCTTTATCCGCCATTTTTGGCAGATGGTAACGGACAGACGAATTTTGGCACTCCGTCTCTCTAAAACAATAGATTTATCTCTCTAACTTTAGAGAGATAAGCGCCTTGTTTTAGAGAGACATTAAGAGAGATATATCGAATTCGCTGCTAGATTGCCTAATGCTATCTCTCTAACCAACCTTCTCTTTAGAGAGACATTTAGAGAGACGAGCGCGACCTCTCTAATCATGGGCTCCACTCTTTAAGGTGCACACTTCCTAACCGTGCCCTAAGTTGCGGTGAAATAGTCCCCGATTAACCTGCCAAAAAGGAACAGGTTTATTTTGGCAGGTTTTATCTGGGGAAACGCAAATAGGGCCGTGACACCCATACGGCGTCGCGGCCCTTTTCCTTGGAGAAGGATCAATTGATTGAACGGGATGACCGTTCTAGTCTTCGAGTCCGCTATTGATGAGCTCCGCAATCTCAACGGGATCGGTGCTCGCGCGCACCTTGTCACGGAAGCCGGCGTCCATCAGCATCACGGCAGCCTTGGAGAGCAGACGCAGGTGCGTAGTTCCGGCCTCGCCGGCGGGCACGTACAGCGCGAGCGCAACATCGACGGGCACCCCATCGAAGCTCGGCCATTCAACGGGTTCGGTCAGTTTAAGCACGGCAACGCCCGGCGTGTGGATCGCGTCGCTTTTGGCATGCGGAACGGCAAAACCGGCGACAAGGCCGGTCTCGGCCTCGTTCTCGCGAGCAATGAAGGCGGCCTCTACGGCAGATGCGTCATCGGCAAAGCCGAGCTCGATGGCCTGCTCGGACAAATAATGCAGGGCGTCCTCGCGCGAGGCGGCGGTATACCCGATTGTCACTTGGTTGGCAGATACAAATCCCATGGAAACCTTCCTTACAACACGGACCTGACCGCAGCTTCGATGCCGTCGGCGTCCAAACCGTACTTGTGCAGCAAATCGACCGCAGGGCCGGACTCGCCATACACATCGCGCACGCCGACGCGACGCATCGGCACCGGATGCTGCTCCGCGAGCACCGAGGCCACGGCCTCGCCAAGACCACCGATAATCGAATGCTCCTCGGCAGTGACCACACGACCAGTCTTCTTGGCGCTGGCAACCACCAGGCGCTCATCAAGCGGCTTGATCGTGTGCATATTGATGACCTCGGCATCGATACCATCGGCAGCGAGCGCCTCGGCAGCCTCAAGCGCCTCAGCGACCATAAGGCCACAAGCGATGATGGTCACATCGGACCCCTCGCGCACGACCACGCCTCGACCAATCTTGAACTCATAGTCCTCGCAGTCGTTGATGACCGGTGTTGCCAGGCGTCCGAAACGCATGTAGACCGGCCCCTCAAACTCATAGGCGGCGCGCACGCATGCGCGAGCCTCGATGTCATCGGCGGGAACAATCACCGTCATACCCGGGATCGTGCGCATGAGCGCGATGTCCTCGCAGCACTGATGCGTGGCACCGTCTTCACCGACCGATATGCCCGCATGCGTGGCACCGATTTTGACGTTGAGGTGCGGATAGCCGATGGAATTACGCACTTGCTCGTACGCGCGGCCGGCAGCGAACATGGCAAAGGTGCTCGCAAAGGCGACGTGACCCGTGGTCGCAATGCCGGCGGCAAGCCCCATCAGGTTGCTCTCGGCAATGCCGGCGTCGTAGAAGCGCTCAGGGTGCGCAGCCTTAAACTTACCGGTCTGCGTGGCGGCGGCCAGGTCGGCATCGAGAACCACAAAGTCATCGCGCTCATTGCCCAGCTCGACAAGTGCCTCGCCATAGCTAACGCGCGTGGCGACTTTCTTGACGTCTGCCATTAGAGCTCCTCCCCTGCTGTTGCGAGCTCGGCCATGGCCTGCTCAAACTGTTCATCGTTGGGTGCCTTGCCGTGCCAGCCCACCTGGTTTTCCATAAAGGAGACGCCCTTGCCCTTCACCGTCTCGGCGATAATGGCCACGGGCGAGTCGCTCACTTTGCGGGCCTCGGCAAAGGCGGCGGCAATCTGCGCCATGTCGTTACCGTCGGCGAGCTCGATCACATGCCACTTAAAGGCGCGGAACTTGTCAGCGAGCGGCATGGCCGAGTTGACCTCATCGATCGTGCCGTCAATCTGCAAGCCGTTGTGGTCGACGACGGCAACAAGATTGTCGAGCGCATGGTTGCCGGCGAACATGGCCGCCTCCCACACCTGGCCTTCCTCGCACTCACCGTCGCCCAGCAACGTGTAGACACGGTAGCCGTCGCCCCAGTGCTTAGCGGCAAGCGCCATTCCAACTGCAGCAGAGATGCCCTGACCGAGCGATCCGGTGGACATATCGATGCCAGGGGCGTCGTTCATGTTGGGATGGCCCTGCAGTCGGCTGCCAATATGGCGGAGCGTCTCGAGCTCTTCGACGGGAAAATAGCCGCGATTTGCCAACACCGAATACAGGCCCGGCGCCGCGTGACCCTTGGAGAGCACAAAGCGATCGCGATCGGCCTTGTGAGGGTCGGCAGGATCGATATTCATTTCCTCAAAGTACAGATACGTCATGATGTCGGCAGCACCGAGCGATCCACCCGGGTGTCCCGACTTGGCCGCGTGAACCGCAGTCACGACACCCTTCCTGACCTCATTGGCGACCTTCGCCAGCTCCTGGTTGGTCATACGAATTCCTCTCTTGAGAACAACCCCGGCACCGGATGACACGATGCCGGGGCAATCCACTCGTTAAGCCTGAGCGACGACCTTCTGCCAGTCGGCCTCGAACGAGGCAAGGCCCTGATCGGTCAGCGGATGGTGCAGGCACTTCTTAAGGGCTGCCATGGGCACGGTCGCGATATCGGCGCCAAGCAGCGCGGCCTGGGTTACGTGGTTGGGCGTACGAACCGAGGCGGTGATGATCTCGACGGTGTCGTCGACGTTCTTGCCCGTCCAGTCGTAGTTCTTAATGCAGGTCACGACGTTGTCGAGCTGCGAGATACCGTCCTCGGCGATGTCGTCGAAACGACCGACAAACGGGCTGATGTAGCGAGCACCGGCGTTGGCGGCCATAAGGGCCTGCGTCGGCGAGAAGACGAGCGTCATGTTGACGCGCACGCCAGCATCGGCCAGCGCACGGCAGGCGGCAAGGCCGGCCTCGCACACGGGAAGCTTGACCACGATGTTGGGGGCGAGGGCGGCAAGGCGCTTGCCCTCCTCGATCATACCCTCGGCAGTGGTCGCGGTAGACTCGGCGGACACGGGCAGGCCCTCGCAGAGCTCGGCAATCTTGAGCATATGCGGCTCAAAGTCGGCAAGCTTGCCGCCGGTCTTGGCGTACAGGGACGGGTTGGTGGTAACACCGGCCAGGCAGCCCCAGCTCTTGGCCTCGGCAATCTCGTCCAGATTGGCGGTATCGATAAAGAACTTCATGGTGAACCCCTTCAAAGGAAGCTAAAACTCAAAAGAATGGGACAAAGGGACTGCCCCTTTGTCCCATGTGCCGGGCCTGCAGCTGGGACATGCCCCAGGCCCGGCGTCGCGTAGGAAAAGCTACTTACTCGGCAAGAGCGGCCTCGATGCGGGTCGTGACGCCCTTGAGGTTAAGACCGACGACGTACTGCTTGATCGGGCGCTTGATGTGCTCGATGACAAAGCGCTTGCCGTCGATGTCCTGAGCGGCGAGGTTGCGGTAGAGCTTCTCGACCTGCTCCTTGACCTCAGGATCGTTAAAGGCGTAGTGACCGGAGACATCCAGAATCTTCAGGCTGAGCTCGTCGTCGGCCAGAATGTCGTCGACCTGCAGGTTGACGTCGTCGCCAGTCATCCACTTGCGCCAGCGCTCGGTCTTGATAGCCTTGACCAGCAGGGTGTGATACAGGTCGGAGGGGTCATCGCACAGACCGTTGTCGACCAGGATCTGCTCGGTGGCGCAGAGCTTGAGGTAGGCGCGGGTCTCCTCGGTGCCATACTGCGGAGCAACGTTGGAGGCGGTCACGTGTGCCGGGATGTGCTCGAGCAGCGTCGCGTCGTCCAGATAGTCGGCGTTGTGCTCCTTCAGGCCCACGCCGTAGCGCTTTGCCATGTCGGCGAGCTCGCGGGCGTTCTTAAAGTTGTAATGGCCAACCTGCTCGGTCCAACGGGTGAGCGTACCGGTCTGACCGACGATAAAGGTGGGCATGGGGCAGCCGCGCTTCTCGAGCTCGGGCTGCAGCTGAGAAATGAACTCCTCGTACTTATCGGTAGAGGTCAAGCCGCCATTGGTCTCCTCGGTACCGACCTCATAGGCGACCTCGGGCAGGTTATGCTCGCGACGGTACTGCTCAAGGTAGTCGATAAGATCGATCGTGCGGCGAAGCACCACGTCGAGCGGAATAACCTTGCCGATCTGGTAGGGGTCTTTGGTGGGGTCGACCATCAGCAGGTCAAAGCCTGCCTCCATGTCGGCGACGAAGGACTTGCGGGCGAGCTCCATGGCCTCGTCCTCGGGCAGGTGGGCGTTACGCTCCTCGTCGCGCTGCCACGGACCGCCGTGATCGCGGCACAGGTAGTACGGGCCGGTGTAACCCACCTCGTCGGCAACCTTCTTGATGTCGGCGGCAAAGCGCGTCTGGTCCCAACCGTTGACGTAGCCGGCGCCCATCTCGTCCATATCGACCTGGTTGCGGCTGGCGATAAACATGGGCGGGAAATCCTCGTCCTTGGCAAGCTCGAACACGGCCTGAATCAGGTTGGGGCTCATGGGGCCAATGCCGACCATGGTTGCGTGATCGCCGCTATCCTGCAGCTTGAGCATGCCCTGAACGGCCTGGCGGATGGTGAGGTTGGACATTTTGTTCTCCTTCTCCAGAGGATTTTTGACAAAAGTTCCCTGGGACCCAGATGCGGGCCCTATCAGTACGGATGGATTTTGTTGTGTAGGGGCGGTTGTGCGGAGTCAAATCCATCCCTCCGCACAACCGGAGTCCTTAAAGGTTTACTTGGCCTGCTTATCGAGCGTGGGCTTCATGGCAATCAGGATTGCAGCGGCGACCACGGCGCCAATCACGATGTCCAGGCAGAACAGCGCGACGTTGTTGGTGGCCAGGGCGACGATAAAGCCACCGTGCGGGACGTAGCAGTCGATACCCTGGAAGGCGGCGAGCGCCGCGCCCACGGCAGAGCCGATGCAGATACCGGGCAGGGTGTGGCCAAGGTCCTTGACCGCGAAGGGGATAGCGCCCTCGGTAATGCCGATGCAGCCCATGAACAGTGCGGAGATGCCCATCTGGCGATCGGCGTCATCGAACTTGTTCTTGGCGATGAGCGCAGCGAGGCCACAGGCGATCGGGGGAACGGCGACGGCGACGCGGAACATACCGTTAGGACCGTAGATACCGGAGGCCATGATGGCCATGGTGAAGGTCGAGGCGGTCTTGTTGATGGGGCCACCCATATCGAAGGCGGTCATAACGCCAATGACCAGACCCAGGACAACTGCGGAACCGCCCTGCAGGCTGCCGAGCACGCCGGTGAGCCAGTCCATCACAAAGCCAAGCGGCGTGGCCAGGATGTAGATATAGGCCATGCCCAGGACGAGCGAGGTCAGAATCGGGATGATCAGGATGGGCATGATGGTCTGGATGGTGTTGTTGACCTTCCAGGTCTTCATCCAGCGGACAAAGTAGCCGCAGATGACCGCCATGATCATGGCGCCCAAGAAGCCGGTCGAAACGCTGTTGCCGTTAGGGGTAACGACTGCGTTGTTGACCAGGTAGCCCAGGACAAAACCGGGGGCGAGCGCGGGCTTGCCGGCCATCGAGTAGGAGATGTATGCCGCAAGCACCGGGATCATCATGGAGATGCCGGCCATGCCGATGGTGTTAAGGCTCACCATCAGCGGGTTCGTAACCTCCATGCCGTTGGCGCCGGCGGTACCGGATGCCAGCGAGAAGGCAAGAAACACGCCGCCGATAACGACGATGGGGATAAAATAGGAAACGCCAGTATTGAATGCATTGAGCAGCGTCTTGCCAGGATCGGCAAAGATAGACTGCTTGGACGCCGGTGTCGGGGCCTGCGGGGCAGCGGAGACGGCCTTCTTCTCTGCCTTGGCCTCGGCCTTGGGCGCGTCAACGGCACCACCCGTCGCCTTGATAATCTCAACAGCCTGGTCGATGATCTTTACCGGATCGGCGATTACATCCGAGGTGCCGACCTTCAGGAACTTGCCCTCGGCCATCTTCTGCTCAAAACGGTCCTCGTTCTCGACACCCACGTCGACGGACTCCAGGACCAGGTCGGCGGAGTCCACGTCTTCCTGCGTCAGCTCGTTCTCGATACCCAGACCACCCTGAGCCTCGACTTTGCACTCGATGCCACGGGCGGCGCATTCATCCTGAATCGCCTTCTGGGCCATATACGTGTGGGCGATACCCACGGTACAGGCGGCAACGCCTACGATCTTCATTGCTTCCCTCTTTTCATAGAGTTGCGTGCGCAAGACACCGTTTGCGGAGGCCTCCGGAGCATCCCCTGCCGTTTGGACTTGCTGTCTTTTCGACAAGACCAATATAGGTGCTCAATTTTCTTAATGCCAGCTTATTTCGGTAAACGCGCAGGTCAGAGCGTTGGTTACGCTATTTAGTTATGCGTTTAACCAAAAATGAATCCTGCGATTTTACCCTCGATTTCAAAAGTCAAGAAGTATTTGATTTTCTCGGTAGACGGCAGATACGCATGCCGGTCACAAATTTCGACCCCACCCGTATACCGCATTTGTTGCATACTCATATGAAAGGAAAGGGTCGCTCACCGAAGCGCATCCCTCACCAAGACTCAAAGTCATCATGTTGGAAAATGCTCATCTGTCGGAAGGAGTCGCTGTGGCAAAACAGCGCGTTACGATCGCAGACGTCGCTCGAGAGGCGGGAACCTCGACGGCAAGCGTCTCGTATTACCTCAACGACAAACGAGAAAAGCTTAGCGAGAAGACGCAGAACAAAATCGCGCGCGTCATTAAGGAACTCGGATACGTTCCCAACGCCCAAGCGCAGACGCTCACCGGCAAGCAAACCCACGTCATCGCCATCATCATTTTGGATAACACCAACAAATGGGCGGGGCTCGTTCTCAATGGCATGGAGCAGGTCATGCTCCCCGCGGGCTACCAGACGGTCGTTTGCACGAGCAACTTTAACCCCGAGACCGAGCTCATGTACGTCGACAAGATGCTCTCGCTGGGCGTCGATGGCTTTATCATCCAGCCCACGGCAAACTTCAAAGCCGTGCACGACCGCATTAGACGAGCCGGCAAGCCGGTCGTCTTTTTCGATGCGGCCATCTATAGCCCAGGTACCAGCTGGATCAAAACCAACCTTTACGACGGCGTGTACAACGCCACACAGGCACTCCTCGACGCCGGCTACGAAGATTTCTTTTCCATTGTCGCCAACATGACCGAGATGCGCACCCGCATGGAGCGTTTTCAGGGGTATGCCGAGGCGCTGGCCGCGAATGGGCAGCTCTACAAAGCGATTCCCATCGATCACAACAAGCCGTCAATCAACGAGCTTACCGAGTACTTTAAATTCAAGTTCAATCCCGCCAAGCGTACGCTCATCTTTGTCCAAAACCAATGGGCGCTCCCCCGCGTCTACAGGGCGCTTCAGCCCATGGCCCATCTGCTTCCGCAGCAAATCGGCCTTTTGGGACTCAACTGCGAAGACTGGACTAATCTCACCACGCCGACCGTCTCCACCATCATCGAGCCCGTCGACCAGGAAGGTCGCGAAGCAGCCGAGATGCTGCTCGCCCTACTTGACGGCAGCGGCGAACCCGGCGAGCAGCGCATTCTCGAGTGCAAGCTCAACTGGCTCGGCTCCACCTCGATCTAGACTGCGGGACAAATGAATCAGTAGCGTCTATCCCAAATCTTGAGTATTTGTTCGACAGAACGGCCCCTGCCGGCTCCTGCTAGACTGGTAGATTCCCAACCGTCCATCCAGGAGCCGCAATGTCGCGCAAGTCCGCCTACAAGCAAGTACTTTCCATCGGCGCCGCCGTGGTGCTGGGGTTTGCGCTGTTCACAGGGTCGCTCGACGGAGCGCCCAAGCTGCTGTCGCCGCAAAGCGATGAACAGGCGGCGGCTCTGGCCGAAAAACAAAACGAGAGTCCCAGCCGCACCGACAACGAGGCAGACCTGGTCGCTCGGCTCGAATCGGGAACAGCGAGCTCCTCGGACTCTCAAAATAGCCAAGACGCTGGCGATGACTCCGACTCTGCCGCAAACGGCACCGGTGACGACGCTTCCGCGGACAGCGCCGTCACACCCATCGACGAGGTCGAAAACCCCGATCTCGACCGCGCCCGTGGCGTATATCTCAGCAGCATTCCCGACTACGCGGGCAACCCCTACGTTGCCCTTCGCGCCGACAGCACGCACCCACTCGGCACGCCGTCATTCACGCTCGATGAATACGAGCGCGCTGCAGAAGAGGGCTGCTTTAAGAAGTTCTCCAAGCTCGACAGCCTGGGCCGCACCCGCAAAGCACTCGCCTGCGTGGGCCCCGAATCACTCGGTCAAGGCGAGCGCGGCGATATCTCGCGTATCCATCCTGCCGGTTGGCACCAGCAGCGCTACGACTTTATTCCGGGCCAGAGCCTCTACAACCGCTGCCACCTTATCGCCTGGTCGCTCTGCGGCGAAAACGCCAACCGCAAAAATCTCCTCACCGGCACGCGCTATCTCAACGAGACGGGCATGCTGCCGTTTGAAGAGCAGATTCTCGGCTACATCGACGACACGGGCAACCACGTACTCTACCGTGTCACGCCCATGTATAACGAAGAGGAACTTGTCTGCCGCGGCGTGCGCCTTGAGGCGCAATCGGTCGAGGACCACGGAAAGACCCTGTGCTTCCACGTGTACTGCTACAACCTGCAGCCGCATGTGAAGATCGACTACGCTACCGGCCGCAATCAAGCCTCGGGAGACTAGGGCCGACCAAGCTGCCCCAAACCAAACATGATCCGTTTTCCTCTGTCCCCTAGGGATCAAAAAGGGCCGCCCTGGATTGCCCAGAGCGGCCCTTGCATCGGCATGTATGTTGCAGGCAAAGCCACACGCTACTTGGCGCGGCCCTCCTCATAGCGCTCGACCAGCTTGGCCTGAACGTCATAGGGAACCTGCTCGTAGCCAGCGGGCTTCATGGTAAAGTCGCCCGTGCCGCGCGTGATGGAGCGCAGGCGCGTCGAATAATCCGTCAGCTCGGCCAGCGGTGCCTGGGCAATGACCACGGTATCGCCGCGCTCATCGGTCTCCATGCCTGTCACGCGACCGCGCGAGGCCGAGATGTCGCCCATCACGGCGCCGGCGTAGCTCTCGGGAATAGTCACCGTGATTTCCTCGATGGGCTCCAGCACCACCGGGTCGGCATCGGCGCATGCCTTGCGCAGGCCGATGCGAGCCGCCGCGCGGAACGCCATCTCGTTGGAGTCGACGCTGTGATACGAGCCGTCGTACACAGCCACGCGAATGCCCGTGAGCGGGTAGCCGGCAATGATGCCGTCCTTCATGGTCTCCTGGACGCCCTTGTCCACGGCGGGGATCAGCGAGCGCGGAATGCGGCCGCCCACGACCTCGTCCACAAACTCATAGCCATCGCTCGTGCCGTCGGGCCCAATGAGCGGCTCAACGCGCAGCCAGCAGTCGCCGTACTGACCGGCGCCTCCGGTCTGCTTCTTATGGCGGCCCTGGGCACTTGCCGTACGGCGAATGGTCTCGCGATACGGAATGCGGATCGGCACGCTCTTGGCGGCGACCTTGGTGCGATCCTCCAAACGGTTGAGCAGCACCGAAACCTGCGCCTCACCAACGGCGGAAATAATGGTCTGGCCGGTCTCCTCGTCGCGGTCGATGCTCATGGTCGGATCGGCCCTGCAGGCCTTCTCGATAAACGTGTAGAGCTTCTCTTCGTCGCCGCGATTCTCGGCCTCGATGGCAATGCGATACTGCGAGTTGGGGAACTTAAACGCCGCAGCCTCGACCTTGCCGGTAATCGAGAGCGTATCGCCCGTCTCGGCAGCCAGCTTGGGTGCCACGATAATGTCGCCGGCATAGGCGTGACCGACCTCGGTCATGTCGCGGCCGCACATCACATACAGGTGAGCCAGACGGTCGCCCTTGCGGGTACGCGCGTTGATCAGCTCAAGGCCCGGCTCAAGCGTACCCGTCAGCACCTTGATAAAGCTGATGCGACCCTGCTGCGGATCGGCCAGGGTCTTAAACACAAACGCCACCGGACGGTCATCGTCACTCGAGATCTTGAGCGAATCGCCGTCGATGAGCGGCATCTCGCCGTAGTCCGTCGGCGCCGGGAAGTATGTGGCGATGTCGTCCATCAGCGAGTTGACGCCCTGCTCCTTAATGCAATCGCCCGCAAAGACCGGCACAAAGATGCGCTCGGCGATCGCCTTCGACAGCAGGCCTTCAAGCTCCTCCTGCGTCAGCGTCTCCTCGCCTTCCAGGTACTTCATCATCAGCTCATCGTCGGCCTCGGCCACCAACTCGCACAGATGGTCATGGGCTTCCTCGGCCTGGGCACGATACTCCTCGGGAATCTCCGACTCAACGGCTTCGGTGCCGTTGCAGTGGCGCGCCTTCATGCGCACCAGGTCGATGATGCCGTCAAAGTCCTCGCCCTCGCCCCAGGGAAGGGTCACGGCGCCCAGACGCGTGCCAAATCGCTCCTGCAGCAGGTCCATCGTGGTAGCAAAGCTGGCCTCGGAGCGCGACAGGCGGTTTACGAACACCGCACGCGCCAGGCGCAGGTCCTCGGCGGCATACCAGAGCTTAACCGTCGTAGGCTGCGGGCCGGCCTCGGCGTCGACCACAAACAGAGCCGTCTCGCAGACGCTCATCGCGGCAAAGGCGTCGCCGATAAAATCGGGGTAGCACGGGGCATCGAGCACATTGATGCGCGCGCCCTTCCAGTCGATCGGCGCAATGGTCGTCGAGATGGAAAACGCACGCTTAACCTCTTCGGGATCATAGTCGAGCGTGGGCTTGGTGCCGTCGTGGCCGCCCAGGCGGGCGGTCTTGCCGGAAAGGTGGAGCATGGCCTCGGCGAGTGAAGTCTTGCCCACCCCGCCTTGGCCTACGAGCACCACGTTCCTTACGTTGCCGGTCTTGGGAGCACCCATGATGACCTCCTTGCAGGGCCGCGCGCAATGCGCGACGCCAACGGGGAGAGTTCGCGGTCGGTGCCATCCCGGGAGCAGCATGGTCGGCAGCCGAGCCGAATCACCCTCCAAATGTCCTATGCCACCACCCTACCCTCACGGGCGACCGTCCATGCACACCTTTCGGCACACGTATGAATACAGGCGGCGAGAGGAAGAGACAAGCTTGTGAGGCGATTATTGAACCCCGTCGATGCAAACAAAAAGCCGCCACAGACCGTAAGACCTGCGGCGGCTTCGCCTCAATTAATAGTTGAGTAAATACCTGAGCCTATCCCTCGATACGGCTCAAGAACTCACGGGTGCGCTGCTCACGCGGATGGTCGATGACCTGCTCGGCAGGACCCTCCTCGACAATGCGGCCGCCATCCATAAAGACCACGCGGTCGGCAACATCGCGCGCAAACTGCATTGCGTGGGTCACAATCACCATCGTCATATTCTGCGCGGCAAGGTCTTTAATGACACGCAGCACCTCGGCCGTCAGCTCGGGGTCGAGCGCCGAGGTCGGCTCGTCAAAGAACAGGATCTCCGGGTCGAGCGCTAGGGCGCGGGCAATACTCACGCGTTGCTGCTGACCGCCCGAAAGCTCACACGGAACCTTGTTCTCGTTGCCCGTAAGCCCCATCTGCGCGATCAACTCACGCGCACGTGCTTCAGCCTGCTCGCGCGGACGCTTAAGCACACGAATCGGCGCATCGATGATGTTTTTCATCACGGTATAGTGCGGGAACAGGTTGTAATTTTGGAACACCAGGCCGAATCGCGAGCGCGCCCGCTTGGGCACATCGCCCTTCGCATAGACCGCGCCCGAACCCGCATCCGTCGCAACGGCAAGGTCACCAAACGAGAGCGAGCCTCCGTCGAGTGTCTCGAGCAGCGTGGCACACCGCAGCAGCGTGGACTTGCCGCCACCCGAAGGCCCGATAATCGCCACGACCTCGCCACGCTTCACCTCAAGCGAGATATCCTTGAGCACCTCATTGCCGCCAAACGCTTTGCGCGCGTTTTCGATTTTCATCACTGAGTTAGTCATGATAATAGTCCAGCTTCTTTTCGGCGGCGCCCAGCAGCATCTCGACCACAAAGTTAAAGACCCAGTAGATTAGCGCCGCGATCGCAAACGGCACCATGCTCACCTGCGAGGCGACCAGCGCCTTGGCCGTCGAGAACATCTCACCCACGCCAATGGCAAACGCCAGCGACGTGTCCTTGACCAGCGTGATGATCTCGTTGCCCATCGCAGGCAGAATACGCTTGGCGACCTGCTGCATCACGATATACAGAAACGTCTGCATGCGCGAGTAGCCCAGCACCTCGGCAGCCTCGTATTGACCGCGAGGAATGGACTGCAGGCCCGAGCGATAGATCTCGGCAAAGTAACCGGCGTAGTTGATGATGAACGCCACGACGCACGCCGTCCACTTGGAATCGGGCGTGAGCGAAATGCCAAACACGTAGTACGGGGCAAAGTAGATGGCAAACATCTGCAGCATGAGCGGCGTACCGCGCATGACCGAAATGTAGATGCGCGCAATCCAGCGAAGCGGCGCGATTTTGCTCATGCGCATAAACGCCACGGGGATTCCCAGCGGAATCGACCCCAGCAGCGTCAGCACAAACAACTGCAAACTGACCAAGAATCCCTGGCCAAGCATCTGCATCATGACCTGAATAGACATTACTTGAGCACCCAATTATCGAAAGACAAACCATAGCTTGAATATTTATCGCAGAGGTCCTTGACCGTGCCGTCCTCGTAGAGCGCCTTGAGCGACTCGGCTACAGCATCGGCCGACTTGGTGTCGCCCTTCTTAAAGCCAACGGCGTAGTGCTCGCTGGACAGCGGCTCATCAAGCTGCGTATAGGCATCGGGCTTGGCGGCAAGCTGATACTGGGCAATCGAAAGATCGCACGCCACGGCATCGACCGCGCCGCTCTCGAGCTGCATAAAGGCCGTGTTGTACTCGCCGATCGTGTCGAGCGTGGCAAACGTCGCTGCCAGATCCTTCTGGTCACCCTCAAGCACGTCCTGCGCAGCGGAATCAGTCTGGGTAATCACAGTCTTGCCGGCAAGATCGTCCCAGCCCTTGATGCCCGCATCCTTCTTGACCACCAGCACCTGCTCGTTGAGCATGTACGGCTCGGAGAACGTGTAGTCGTCCTCACGGCCCTCCATGGTAAAGCCGTTCCAGATGCAGTTGATGGCGCCCGAGTTAAGCAGCGTGTCCTTGGCATCCCAATCGATGGCCTCGTATTTGACCTCCCAGCCCTGCTTATCGGCAACAGCCTTGGCAAGATCGAGATCAAAGCCGGTGTACTCGCCATCGTCGCCCACAAAGCCGTACGGAGGATAGGACTTATCAAAGCCCACCACGAGCTTCTTGGACTCCGCAGCGCCCTTCACATCCTTGGCCGCGGCAGAGCCAGCAGCGGAGCCCTTGCCGGCACCACCGCCGCAACCGACAAGACCAAGGCCAAGCACCGTGGCGAGCGAGCCGGCTAGACCAACAAACTGACGACGAGACATATCGGCATTCATTGTATTCCCCCTTGATGGCACTTTAGTTAAGTAAAGTGAGTCATGTAACGTTCAGAATCATACACTTTAGCGTGATAGAGCACAAGGGAGGGGTTGCCCGCTGGGCTCCGGGGCGGGGGTTAAGTTTCCTGCTCTACAGTCCTGCTCACGACGGAGGCCACATTA
>CAJMOM010000009.1:0-20952 GCA_905215005.1 uncultured bacterium
AGACCACCGCTTCCGTCGAGCCGACCGCCGCTGCCGCCGACAGCAAGCCTGTCGCCGATCAGCCCGAGCCCGCCGCCGACGCATCCGCTAAGAAGGATGTCGACGGTCTGAAGGTCCTCGTCCTGTGCGCCGGCGCCGGCACCTCTGCCATGCTTGCCAACGCCATCAAGGAAGGTGCTGCGCAGACCGGAGAGAACATCGCTTCCTCCGCAGGCGCCTATGGCCAGCACACTGCCATCATGGATCAGTACGACGTTATCGTGCTTGCCCCGCAGGTTCGTAGCTACTACAACGACATGAAGGCCGACACCGATCGCCTGGGCATTAAGCTGCTCGCTCCCCGCGGTAAGGAATATATCGACCTTACCCGCGATCCCGCCGGCGCCATTAAGTGGCTCCGCGAGAACCTCGACTAGGTTCCTCCCTCTGTTGGTGCCCGGATCCCCAGTTCGGGCACCTCTCCCTATTCGAATCCCACAGAAAGGATGACTCATGACCAACCCCATGCAGTTCCCCGACGGCTTTGTGTTTGGCGGCGCCACCGCCGCTTACCAGGTTGAGGGCGAGACCCGTACGCACGGCAAGGGCAAAGTGCCCTGGGACGATTTCCTGGCTGCCCAGGGTCGCTTCTCCCCCGATCCCGCAAGCGATTTCTACAACAAGTATCCGGTCGATATCGACCTGTGCCAGCGTTTTGGCATTAACGGCATTCGTGTCTCCATCGCTTGGAGCCGCATCTTCCCCAACGGCACTGGTGAGATTAACCCCGAGGGTGTTGCCTTCTATCACGAGCTCTTTGCCACCTGCAACAAAGCAGGCGTTATCCCCTATGTCACGCTCGATCACTTTGATACGCCCGAGGCCTTCTACCAGGACGGCGGCGAGGGCTTCCTGACGCGCACGACAATCGACGCCTTTGTCGAGTACGCCAAGTTCTGCTTTGCCGAGTTCACCGAGGTCAAGCACTGGTTTACCTTTAACGAGATTCCCGCGACCGCCGAGGGCAGCTTTATCGTCGGCAACTGGCCGCACGGCGAGAAGTATCGCCTGGACAAGGCCTTCCAGCTCATGCACAACATGATGGTGGCCCATGCCAAGGCCGTCGTCGCCTTCCACGAGGGCGGCTTTGAGGGCGAGATCGGCATTGTCCAGAACCTGGAGCCCAAGTATCCCCTCGACCCCAACAACGCCGCCGACTGCGAGGCGGCTCGCATGGCCGACGTCATCAACAACCGCTGGGTACTCGACGCCACCTTCCGCGGCCACTATGCAGCCGACACCACGGAGGCTGCGACCAAGCTGGCCCATATCGCCGGCGGCGAGCTCGACGTCCGCGACGAGGACATCGCCGCGCTGACCGCTGCGCTCCCCTACAACGATTGCCTGGGCGTCAACACCTACAAGTGTCAGTTCCTGCGTGCCGCCGAGGGCGAAAACGACATCAACCACAATGGCACTGGCGACAAAGGCTCCTCGCGCTGGTTCCTCAAGGGCGTGGGCGAGTCATGCGTGCGCGAGGGCGTACCCACCACCGATTGGGACTGGATTATCTATCCCGAGGGCCTGTACGATCTGCTGCTCCGCATTAAGAACGATTACCCCAACTACAAGAAGATCTACATCACCGAGAACGGCATGGGCTATAAGGACGACTTCGAGGACGGCTTTATCGACGACGCCCCTCGCATCGACTACATGCGTCAGCATCTCGCGTGGATCCTCAAGGCTATCGACGGCGGCGTGAACGTCGACGGCTACTTTGTGTGGTCGCTGCAGGACCAGTTCTCCTGGACCAACGGCTACAACAAGCGCTATGGCCTGTTCTACATCGACTTTGAGACCCAGAAGCGCTACCCCAAAGCGAGCGCGTACTGGTACAAGAACGTCGCGGAGACCGGCCTGCTCATGGCCTAGTTTCCGCCGCATACCCCCTGTCGGCCGCATGCGAATCCCTCCACGGGTTCGTATGCGGCCTTTTTGTTTTGGCTCGGCCCGAACAGGCCGTTTGTCTCGATCTGTAACATCTAGCAGGGATTTTCGGCCTCAGCTGTTACAGGTGGAGATGAACGGGATTGGCCGGATCCAAAGATCTCAGCCTGTAACATCTAGCCCGGTTTTTACCGTCTAACTGTTACAGATTGAGACAAACAAGCAGGTCAATACCTTCAATCTCAATCTGTAACATTTAACCCGTCTTTTCACCCCTAACTGTTACAGTTTGAGACAATTCGACTTTGCTGACGTTTTGATACGTCGTGGTACAATTATGTCCCAACGCAAAGGAGGTACCCATGTCCGCTTGTGTGCCCGTCCGAGACATGAAGGACACTGCCACATTCACCGCACTTGTTGAGTCTGAGCGCGACGTTACCGTAACCAAGAACGGCTACGAGGCCATGCACTGCATCAGCAGCGACCAGTATCGCCTCATGCAAGAAGAAATCGCCAAGGCAAAACTGCTGTCTCGTATGATGTTGGCAGAAGACGAAATATCGCAAGGCGACTACAGCGACTACGAATCCTTCGCGGCTTCGATACGAGACAAATATGACCTATAACGTCGTAATCCTCAAAAGCGCGCGATATGAGTACGAGAGTATTGTCGGATACCTTGCTCAAATCCTTAAGAATCCGCGTGCAGCAGGCAATTTTGTCGCTGAGTTTGAATATCAGCTTGATCTGCTTCGCGAGCAGCCGCTCCTACGTCCCCTCTCGCACATGCAAGAGCTGGCGGCACGTAATTACCGATCGTTTCCCGTCAACAATTACGTGTGCCTTTACAAGTTTGAGCACGAAACAATCTATATCGCCCACATCTTTCATCAGTCACAGGACTACGCCCGCCTGGTCTAGTCCACAAGCTGAATACTTGGCCCGAGCGCATATGCATGTCGTTCTGCGCGTCATTGTGAAGCGATAATCCCCGCGTCGGCAGAGGGCAGAAGTATCGCCTGCAGCGCTAGCTAGCAGATGACCTGCGTATGCTCCTCGATGGCGGCGCGGTCCTCGACCGAGATACTCGGCTCGCACACCACGGCGTCCAAGCTTTCCAGGCGGCAGAAGGTGTAGAAGTCGCGCTTGCCGATCTTGCTGGAGTCGGCGATCAGATAGCGCGAGTCGGCCTTGCTAAAGGCGAGCTGCTGGATGCGGCCCTCTTCCATGTTAGACGTGGACACGTCGCCGTCCAAAATGCCGTTGGCGCCGATATAGGCTGCGTCGATTCCCAGCGCGCGCAGGGTATCCTCGGCCATGGGGCCCACAAAGGCTGCAGTGCGGCGGCGATACATACCGCCCACGAGGCACAGGTCGCAGTCCTCGCGCGCCTCGAGCAGGTTAAACACCGAAAGTGAATTGGTCACAATGCGCAGGCGAAATGCCGGCAGCATCGAGGCCATCTGCTCAACTGTAGTGCCCGTCCCCAAAAAGATGGTCGAGCCCTCCTCGATGAGCCCAACGGCGCGGCGCGCGATCTGCAGCTTTTCCTCGGCATGCTTAGTGCGCTTTTCACTGTGCGAATACTCATGGCGCAACATAGCGTGCGGGCGACTCTGCGCACTACGGGCGCCGCCGTGCACGCGCTCGATCTCGCCTAGGCTCGCAAGCTCCTCAAGGTCGCGACGGATCGTCATGTCCGAGACACCTAACGCATCCGAAATCTCCTTAACCGAAACCGTGCCCTGCTCATCGAGCAGCTGACGAACCTTATCCTGTCGCTCTGCCTTAATCACGATGAATCCTCGCCGTTCTATACGCGTATACCGTTCAAACAGTAACGAACAAATTGTATCAGACTCGTGCACACCTAAAATGAGCGCCCGTACAGCTCCAATCATCACTTTTTTGAGAAAAATACCCCCTGCTTTAGTGGGATGTAGTGATAATCTCGCCTGTTCGCGCTACAGTTTGTCGGAAATACCTCGATGTTAGGAACCAAATGATCACTTCCGAGCTTTTCGGCACCGCGCCATGCGGTACCCCCGTTCATCGTTACACCCTCAACGGGCCCGAGATCTGCGTTCGCATTATGGACTATGGCGCCACCGTGTTGGGTATCGATGTGCCCGACATTCCCGGCAACGTGCGCGATGTGGTGCTGGGCTTCGATAAGCTCGAGGATTACTTTGACAACCCCGCCTGCTTTGGCGCGACCATCGGCCCCGTGGCAAACCGCACCGCAGGCGCCACGATCACCATCGCCGGCACGGACTGGCATATGCCCGCCAACGAGGGCGCCAACAACCTGCACAGCGACCTTGAGCACGGCCTGCATAAACGCGTGTGGGACGTTAAACTCGACGAGACTCACAACGCCGTTCGCATGACCACCTCGCTTGAGGATGGCGAGCTGGGCCTACCCGGCAACCGCACCTTTACGGCCGTGTTTACCGTGACGCGCACCGGCGTCTTCCGCATCGAGTATGGCTGCGAGAGCGACCGCGCAACCTACGTGTCCATGACCAACCACACGTACTTTAACCTTGCCGGTCATAACGCCGGCATGGACTGCGAGCACTTCTTTGTTGCCAACGCTGCCCACTACCTGCCCATTAACGAGCAGAACATCCCCACCGGCGAGATTGCTCCGGTCGAGGGCACGCCGTTTGACTTCCGTGAGCTGCGCCCCGTCGCTCCCGGCATGGAAGCCGACGACCCGCAGATTAAGCAGGCCCGTGGCTACGATCACTGTCTGTGCATCGATGGCTATCAGTACGGCCGTAATCTGCGCCGCGCGATGCATGTTGAGGAGATGTGGACCGGTCGTGAGCTGGACTACTACACCACCGCCCCGGGCGTGCAGCTCTACACCGGCAACTGGCTGGGCGACGAGCACGCCAAGGACGATGCTAACTATGGCTGGGGTGCCGGCTTTGCCCTCGAGGCAGAAATATACCCCGACACGCCGCACCAGCCGCTGTTCCCGCAGGGCATTGTGGGCCCGGGTCACCCCTACAGCAATGTGATCGAGTACCACTTTATGAGGCACTAAGCCCATAACGCAATATATCGCACAGCAGCGCCCGCCGGCACCACCGCCGACGGGCGTTTTACTACCTAGTCATTGGGGACGTTCTTAAATGACTAGTCGTTGGGGACAGTCTTTAATGTTTGGTGTGAAGGACTGTCCCAATCTGCCGACACTTGGGGACGTTCCTAAAAGGCCGGCACATAAGGAACGTCCCCAAGTGCCAAGGGTGTCCCGTTTGACTAGTCATTTAAGAACGTCCCCAATGACTAGTTGGATGGGGTCGGGATTGGAGCTGGGGAGGTAACGGATTTCTAGCTCTATGCCGAGTTCTTGTAGCTCTTTAAAGGCAGCGATGTCCGTATCGTCTACGGCGACTGCGGGCGTTATGGGGTGCTTGCCCTCCCCCGCCTGCATATGGCCAATGCTGATCTTGGTGATCGGCACACCACCCTTAACCAGCGCGAGTGCATCCGTGGGCGACGCCACCATGATGAGAATCCTTTGGCGCGGCGTTGCGGTATGAATGATGTCGACAGTCCTTTGCACCGAGAAAAACCGCGTCCAGACACCCTCGGGTGTCGCCACCCTCATAGGGGCCCACTTGCGCGAATCAGCCGCAATCTCATCGTTGACGATTAAAACAAGGTTGGAACCCACGACTTCGTTCCACAGCTCAACGTCTTGCCCGTAAATAAACCGGTCATCGATGCGTGTGAGAAGAATCTTGGGTTGAGCCATCGCCACCCCATTCTGTTTGAGACCCGTAAGAGCAAGACATCACGTCTCCAATATTAGTGCATTTAAAGTGAGAAAAGCCGTCAGAACACTTGCGCGGATTTGCGATGTCCCGTATCATAGACAGCCGTTGACGCCTCAGTTGCGTCATCACATGGCCGCCAGCGTAGCTCAGTTGGTAGAGCACCGCTCTCGTAAAGCGGGGGTCACCGGTTCGAGCCCGGTCGCTGGCTCCATTGCACAAGATAGCCGCCTTCGGGCGGCTTTTTTGTTGCCGATTTCGAGCGCGCATCCGCCAATCCAAGCACAACGCCGTCGGCAACTCCCCTACTCAACAACAAGCCCCGCCAACCGCAATCCCCAAGGGGACCGCGATCAGCGGGGCTCAAACGCGTTCCCCAAGGGAAATCACGCTAGCTCACGAGCAGTTCGTTACTCTTCCCAGTAAGCATCTGCAAGTAGCTTAAAGCAGATCTTCTTGACCGGCTGTGCGCCATCGCCCGGGAACTCGAGCGTGGGCATGTGAGGCTCGCCGGCAACGAACAGCGCGAACTTGTCGTCGGCAAGATCGCCGGCAATCGAGGCGTCTGAATCGACCAGGTCGTAGTCGTCCTTCTCGTCAAACTCCTGGACCAGCGTCAGGCTGCCCGTGGCAACCTTAAAGGCCTCGCGACCCTCAATGTCGATCTGCAGGTCGTGATAGCGCTGATGCGTCTCGTAGTGAGCCTCGGCCTCGGGACGCGTCGTGGGAGCCATGACGTTCGCAAAGACCTTGTCGCCCAGAATCGGATGGCTGCCGACCTCGAGCTCCGCCGGATCGTTCTCCTCGAGCCAGTCGATCAGCACGTCGAGGCCCTTGAGCATTCCGCGGTACTCCTCGATATCGCCCAATGCACCGTAAATCATCTAAATCCCCTCTCGGATCGTTTCTTTGGCAGCTACTCGGCAAACGCGTTACCGACGCTGTTGCCACCCACATACGCCTCGACCAGGGTAAGGTCGGGATTGAACACGACAACGTCGGCGTCGCGCCCCAGCATAATGCTATCGCACTTGTCGTCGACATGAGCTAGCAATCGATGCCGGGACCGACGCCCAAGCCCTTACAGCTCGGTCACGACAACGCCGTTGTAGACCTCGTCCCAACGGTCCATGACCAGATGGCCGGTCATAGGATCCATGGCGTTGAGCTTGCCGCAAGTGTTGGCGGTACGCAGCACCGTCTCGTCGTCTGCGCCGGCAGCGATGGCATGCGCGAAGCCTGCGATAGTGGAGTCACCAGAGCCCGTTGCGTTAACGGCAGGGATATCGGGCGTCTTTGCGCGGAACGCACGGCCATTGTGGAAGCCAACGGAGCCGGCAGCGCCCATGGACACGACGACCCAGGGGATATCGGAGAAGCGGGCATCAGAGGCGAGCGCGGCGCGGAGCTCGTCCACATCGTCGGTGGTAAAGCTCGTGCCCAGAAGGCCGTTGATCTCGGTCAGGTTAGGCTTGACCAGCTCGGGCTTAATTTCGGACTTAAGGGCGGCCTCGAGCGAAGCACCCGAGGTATCGAGCAGCACCTTGGCGCCGGCGTTCTCGGCAATGCCCGTGATCTTGGCATAGTAGTCCGCCTCGACACCGCGGGGCAGAGAACCCGAAATGGTGACGACGTCGGCCTTGCCCGCAAGCTCAGTAAACTTGGCGGTAAAGGCATCGAGTTCCTCGGGGGCAATTGTCGGGCCACTCTCGAGCAGCTCGGTCTGGTTGCCGGCGTGGAGAATGTTGAGGCAAATTCGAGTCTCGCCCTTGATGGGCACAAAGTCGTTGTTAATACCGTTGGCGTCCATGAGCTCAGCCATGTAGGCGCCCATGTGGCCGCCGAGCAGACCGGTTGCCACAACGTCGTCGCCCAGCTGACCCAGCACGCGGGCCACGTTGAGGCCCTTGCCGCCGGCGGTCTTTTCGGGCGTCACACGGTTGACGTCGTCGATAATGAGCTCATCGAGCTGATAGCGCGTATCGACAGACGGGTTCATCGTAACGGTGAGGATCATTTTTAGCTCCTTATCTCGCAGGCTCCTTGTGCCTCGCGATACGAGTCGACAAAACGGAATTACAGAATCTCAATCGTGAACGAGCGAACGACGGTCTCCTTGGGCTTGGCGATAAGACAGCCGCGCTTGTGCTCAAGCACGTCGTCCTCATCGGAGCAGGTCGAAAGGCCGCCCCAGGGTTCAACTGCCACAAAATCGCCCTCGGGCTTGCTCCACACAATGAGATACGGGAAGCCCTCGAAGCTCAGGCGGACGCCCTTGTCCTCGCCCTTCTTGGAAAGCGTGACCTGACGGCTCTCGAGCACGTCAAAGATGGTCTCCGCAAAATCGAAGAGCTCATGCGACAGAGGCAGCGTCTTTCCCACCATAGGGTTCTTAGAACGGTTGACCACGTCAATCAATCCCGTCGAGGGAACGGCGGTGCAAAGCTCCGCAGCCTCGTCCTTCTCAAAGCGCAGCTCGTAGTCCGTATAGGCCTCGCCCTCATCGAGCGGACACCTAAAGCCGGGGTGTCCACCGATAAAGAACGGCATATCCTCGGTGCCCTCGTTGGTCACCTCATAGGCGACACGCACGGCGGCGTCCTCGAGCGTATAGCGGGCGACAAGCTTAAACG
The DNA here is from genome assembly GCA_905215005.1 of uncultured bacterium. Classification (GTDB taxonomy): domain Bacteria; phylum Actinomycetota; class Coriobacteriia; order Coriobacteriales; family Coriobacteriaceae; genus Collinsella. Next base: position 8,357 of record CAJMOM010000009.1, read on the forward strand.
GATACGGATAATCGCTCAGCAATGCAGCGTTATCCCCGGATGCCAGGCACATAGCCAGCTCGTTTGCGCTTTGGCTCAGCAGCTTCCACTCCTGCTTGCGCGCAAAGCCGTGGCGGGCGAGCTTCACACGATGCCCGGCAAACGTCATGGCGCTACCATCGCGCAGGCCTCCGCAAATCGGAAAGCAGACCGGCGCCTGGCCGGACCACACCGCGGGATCACCCTGCCACAAATACTCGCGTCCGTCAGCCTCAATCGAGGTAAACGAGCCGCCAGCCGTAGAAACCTTGATAGAAATCGAATCGTTGGAAAGAGCGTATTCCATTATCCATCCTTTCGGACAACTGCTTTTTTCATGCAAGCGCCCGTCTCAATCCTAGTCAGAGGACAAACCCGCGCGCTCGTCGATGCGTCCGGTATCCCAGCCATACAACGGGGTACCATACAAACATTGACGTCATTACAGCTAAAAGGCCTTCTTATGCGAACCATCATCCTCTACGCCTCACGCCACCACGGCAACACGAAAAAGCTCGTGGACGCCATCGTCGAGGCACACCCCGAGATCGATACCCTCGACGTCAAGGCGCTCGGTAAAAACGAGTATCCCAACCTGCACGAATACCATCTGATCGGTGTCGCCACGGGCATCTATTACTCCGAGATCGACAAGGACATGGCACGCGTACTCACTAACGTGCTGCAGCCGCAGGACAAGGTGTTTGGCCTTATGACCTACGGTGGCAAAAACAAGTGGTACGGCAAGGATGTCGATGGCATCTGCCGCATAAGGCAGGCCATCTTTATGGGTGTCTACGGCTGCCCCGGCTTTGATACGTGGGGGCCGTTTAAACTCACCGGCGGTGTCCAAAAGGGACACCCGACCGCTGAGGAAATTAAGGGCGCCGTCGACTTCTTCGACAAGATCGAAGACGAGTATGGCGACATCATCGTCGAAGAGTACGCCAAGCGTGAGAAGCGCCTAGCATACGAGAAGGAGCATCCTGCGGGAGGTCTTGTGGCCGGCGTTAAGCGCACGGCAAAGAAGATCGCTAACAAGCTGTAACTGTTAAGGTGCTTTTGAGCGTTTAACTCATACGGCGGGTCCGAGCAATTTCGGGCCCGCCGTCTTTTTCTATCGTTACTCGGTAAAGGCGTTGCCGACGCTCTGGCCGCCAACATACGTCTCGACGAGGGTGAGCTCATGGTCGAACACGACAAAGTCGGCGTCGCGACCCGGCATGATGCTGCCGCACTTATCCTCGATGTGCGCAGAGCGAGCCGGCACCTCGGTTGCCATGCGAATGGCGATATCGGCGCTAGCGATGCCCCAGTCGACGATGTTCTTGACGCCCTGGGCAAGCGTGAGCACCGAGCCGGCAATGCTCTTGCCGTCGGCGAGCCAGCACAGGTTGTCCTTCATGATGACGTCCATACCACCACTGGTGTAGCTGCCCTCGGGCATGCCACCGCAACCCAGGCAGTCGGTGATGAGCACCGTGTGCTGCCAGCCCTTTGCCTGCAGCAGCGCCTTGATGGCGGCAGGGTTTACGTGCTTGCCGTCACAGATGATCTCGGCGTAGGTCTCAGGCGTGGACATGGCAGCACCCACGACACCGGGCTCGCGGTGATGCAGCCCGCGCTGGCCGTTATAGGTATGCGTAAAGCAGCTGGCACCGGCGTTGATGGCGGCGATGCACTCATCATAGGTGGCGTCGGAGTGACCGATGCTGGTCACCACGCCCTTGGCGTTCAGCGCAGCCGCATAAGCAGCGGCACCGTCGCGCTCGGCCGCCATGGCGCTCTTAACGATGCGACCACCCGCAGCCTCCTGCCACTGGTCGAAGACCTCCTCGGAGGGATCGATCAGGTAAGCGGGGTTCTGCGCGCCCACGTGCTTCACGGTAAAGAAGGGGCCCTCCAGGTAGATGCCCTGAATGCGAGCACCGCAGAAGTCGGGGCCGCGGCCCTCGTCCGCCTGAGCGATGGCGGCGCAGGCGTCCTTGATCTGCTCGACGCCATCGGTGAACGTCGTGGGTAGCCAGCTGGTGGTACCGCGACGGGCGAGCTCGGTCGAGCTGATATCGATGCCCTCGGGATCGTTATCGGTAGTTGAGTGGTTATAGAAGCCATGGATGTGAGTATCGACCATACCCGGTGCGATCCACGATCCCGTGTAGTCCCTGATCTCGCAAGAGGGCTCGTCGGCCTGCCAGGCGCCAAAGACGCCGTTTTCGACCATGAGATAGCCGCCCAGCTGCGGGCCTGCCGGCAAGAAGAACTTGTCAGCCTTAATTGCGTACGTGCTCATATGCACTCCTTGCTTCTAAAGCAATTGACTGTGGTGATGCTTATACCCAGCCCACGTAAAACAAAAAGCGCCCGCCCGCCGTTATGAGCGGACGGGCGCCCTTACAGGGGTACGCGATTAAGCGGTGAAGGGGTGAATCGTCACGCCCTTAACCACGCGGTTGACCGTGCCGGTGGGGCTCGGCGTATCGGGCGTGTTGCCCACGCGCACGGAGTTGAGCAGGCTGATAGCCTGGGCAAACATTACGAACGGCAGAGCAAGGTAGCCCTCGGGAAGCGCCTCGTAGCCCTTAAAGGTGAAGGACTCACCCTCATAGACGGTGGCACCTTCCTGCTGAACGGCGATGGTGTGCTGAGCGATCTCGTCGCCACCGATCTCGTTGAGAATGTCGATGTCATACTGACGGGTGTAAGCGTCATTGTTGACGAACACGAAGACGAGCGTCTTATCGTCGACGAAGGACTTAGGTCCGTGACGATAGCCCATGGAGGTGTCGTAGGAAGTAGCGACCAGACCGTGAGCGAGCTCGAGGATCTTGAGCTGGCTCTCCTGGGCAAGGCCACCGAAGGAGCCAGAACCCAAGTAGGTCACGCGGTTGAAGTCGCCAGCCAGGTAATCGGCGATCTCAGGCTCACGAGAGATAACCTCCTCGCCCATCTTGGCAATCGTCTCGACCCACTCGGCCTTCTGCTCGTCAGAGGCCGTATCGAAAATAAGGGTAGAGAGCAGGGTCATGCAGGAATAAGAACCGGTCATGGCGAAGCCCTTGTCGTTGGCGCGCGGAATGAGCAGCGTCAGCGCGTTGGGATCATCGGCAGACTCGACGGCGAGCTTGCCCTCGGGAGCGCAGGTGATGTTGAGAAACTTGACGTTGTGGACGAGCTCCTTGGCAACGGCAACGGCGGCAAGGCTCTCGGGGCTATTGCCAGAGCGGGCAAAGGAAACCACGAGCGTGGGATCCTCGGCGCGAAGGAAGTCGCGCGGGGCGCTCACGATGTCGGTCGTGGCGATAGGCTTAAAGTCGTAGAGATCAGTGTTGCCAGCGTGACGCAGGTACGGGGCGCAGGTATCGCCAACGTAGTCGGACGTGCCGGCACCGGTGAAGACAACGGACAGACGGCCCTCGCCCATAGCGCGAGCCTCAGCCAGAAAGGCCTCGATGGCCTCCTTGTTCTCGCGATAGATGTTGAGCGTATCACGCCAAAGCTCGGGCTGCTGAGCAATCTCGGCCGTGGTGATCTGGGCGCCGAGCTCGGTAAGCTCCTCGACACTCTTCTCGAACATTTCTAATACCTCTTTCTTTACTAAATTGTCTGATATACAAAGACTTAATCTGAAAAGTTAAATCGGTTAGTAGTCATAGGCTGTTTTTCTTTCGTTAGCACTCGTATCCGATCACAAAGTATCTCGATAGTGAGAGATTCTGTACTTGAACTTGTCGGCACGAGCCACCGAAAGCGTGAACTCGACAACATCATTTTGGGTGTTGTGAGTAGTTCGGACTATGTCCAGAACTGGCGCACCCTCACCAATACCTAGAAGCCGAGCGTCACATGGACGTGCCATACCCGCAGAGAACTCCTCATCCGCCACTCGAATTTTCTGCTGATAATCCTGCTCAATAACATCGTAAAGGGGCTTTTGTTCGAGTAGAGGACGCTTGAGTGAAATAAAGAGCCTTGCTGGAAGATAGCTACGCTCAACCATCATAGGTATACCATCTGCCATTCGTAAACGTTTGAGTTTTAATACCTTTTCACTCAAATGAATCCCCATTTGCATCGAGAGCGTTTTATCTGCTTCCATTTCACAGAACTCTAAGATGGTTGTTTCTGGCAGCCGGCCCATCGCTTTCATCTGTTCAGTAAAACTGTACGATTGGGTAAGATTTGTTGCTTGAGCTAGTCGATCGGCAACAAACGTACCGCGACCTTGTTTTCGCACAATCCGACCAAGATACTCAAGTTCCTGAATTGCAAGCCGGACAGTCGACCGCGAAAGCCCGAAACGTTCGGCAAGCTCACGTTCGGACGGAATCAAATCACCTGGCTGATATTCATGATCAATTTTTTCGATCAGAATATCTACGAGCTGGTCATATAGCGGTTGTCTGTGCCTCGTGCACGTCATGATATTCTCCACGTAATGAGCAATTGACCAATACTTCAGCCTTCAGGTAACGCACCAACATGTCCAATAAATGGGCTAATAGCGACACTACATCTCATCGTCTTCATCAATGTCAGCACTCTCGAGTTTCTTGAGATCGACTCCCTCACGACCAACGACCCGTGCGCGTTCGGCAAGTTCATCAAGCGTTGGGTCTCCAAACGCACGCGTCATAACGAGCTCCACCAACATAGGTAGATTTGTTCCGGTGACAACGGTCACGTTATCGAGCTCAGTCGTCATTGGGATAGCTTGATTGAACGGAGTACCGCCAAGCAAATCAACAAACACCAATACGCCATCACAAGCTTGACGCATCTTGGCAATGCAGGTTCGCAAATCATCACCAAAAGTAACCGCCTCCGAGCCCGCAAAAGGAACTACCTCAAAATTAGGCTGTTCGCCGGCGACCATATCCACAGCGCTTTTCAAACCAGGTGCAAACTGACCGTGACCAGTTAGTACAAATCCAATCATTCTATCTACCTTTCTACCGTTCGCTTTCTCTAGCCATAGAACCCCTCAAAAGGGCTCTTACGACCACTGCATCATTAAAGTTTAGTGAGTATTTTGTTTTATCGTGGGAGGTCTGTGAGCGTCTCTAAGCTGCTTTTCAAGGTTGCGATATCTACGTGCTTCGCCCTTGTTCCCGCTGCTCTCATATTGATATGAAAGCAGCAGATAGAGCTTTCCGCGTAACCCAAGGTCGTTCGTATCCAGCATAGCTTCCATCTCATCGATCTTATCATGCCGACGGCAAAAGACTATGTCGTAGGTTAATTGACTGTCCGCCAAAATGCCCTTCGACACGATGGGGCGCATCTCTTCCAACATGGACGCCGCCCGTTTCCGGTCACCCGTCTTGATATAGAAATTAAAGGCGCGAACCGCAAGCTGTCGACGTTGCTTATCGCTGCACGACATCTCCAGCAAGTGGTCAAGCATTCGATCTGCATATGCGTCCATATCAGCAGCTTCGTAGATCGTGAAACGAAGGTAATACTGCTTATACGTAGACATTACTATGCGCGCAAGTTTGCGATCGAGCAGGTCTATGCAATCTTGGTATAAGCCCAAGTTAAACAATACCTGCAATTTCATATCGAAGTATTTTTTCGCTCCTTCGGTCACAGCGAAATAAGCCACGACAACACAAATGAACAGGACGATCCAAAATGGCATTGCACTATATTCCCTTCAAGGCAGCCTTAAGGAATTAATCGAACACGATGACTGCATAACCGCCTATGAAAAGCGGTGTCCGACAAAACAAAAGAGGCGCACACTCCAGGGGATATGGCGATATAGTCGCCTTGGAGGTGTGCGCCACGTCTCAATTGAGGCTCAAATGCCGTGACAATATGGGGTATTTAGCCCTTGCAAATGATACCGAATGCACCCAAGGCAATGGACAGAACCAAGACGATAAAGATGGCCTTCGTCGAGGTCATGCCCTTCTTACCGAGGAGCCAGTATACGAAGCCGACGAGTGCGGCAGGAACCAGCTTGGGGCAAATCATATTGCAGATGTTCTGCAAGTCAACGGTAACGCCGCCGATAACAGGCTTCGCCGCAATAACGATACCGACATTGGTTGCGACCAGGGCACCGACCATAAAGACACCCATTACGGAGGCCGCGTCGGTCAACGCGTTCAGGCGGTCGCTCATGGTGGTGACGAGCTTCATACCCTGCTCATAGGCCATGTGAGTCTGCTTGCAGCGGAACCAGTCAACAAGGATGTTAACGGCGACCCAGATGAAGATACCCAAGGGGTTGCCGTTCATGGCCATATTGGCAGCCAGAGCGCCGAAAATGGTCGGGAGCAGCGAACCGAAGATGGAATCGCCGATGGAAGCCAGCGGTCCCATGAGACCAGTCTTGAGACCGGCAACAGCCTCGAGGCCCTCAATGCCCTCCTCTTCCTCGATCGCCAAATCGATACCGGTGATGATCGTGTTGAGGAAGTTTGAGGTGTTGAAGAACGGTGCGCACTGGGCGCGGCAGGCTTCCTTTAGCTCCGGCGTGCCGTCACCGTACAGCTTGCGCAGCGTGGGCAGGATAATCCAGAGATAACCAGAGTGTTGCATGCGCTCGTAGTTCCAACCATCCTGGAAACCAAGCAGGTTACGACGGTTGATCTGCGCAAGGTCGTCCTTGGTAATCTTGTAGCCAGTGGTGCCATTGGCGAGTTTCTCATTAGAGCTCATCGTCGTCGTCTCCCTCCGCAGCGCCAGCAGCAGCGACGGGACGCTGGTTGTTCTTGTAGTACAGCAAAGACAGAGCAAAGCCAATAATAGCGATCGCCAGCATCGACATGTTATTGAACATACCGACCATATCCACGGCGCCCTTACCAAGCGCACCGTTCACAGCGACGATGTTGGCGTTGAGGTTCATGATGCTCGTGAAGGCCGTACCAAACAGGGCGGCGACTACAAAGCCGAGCAGCAGGTAGGCGACGTGCTTTTTAACCGGCAGGTAACGAAGCAGGATGGCGAAGCCAACGGCGGGCAAGGCACCGCCAGCAACAGACAGACCGTCACCCAGCCACTTCCATTCGCCGTTAAGGGCGGTGGTGATGCCCTCGACCAAGCCCTGGCCAAATGCGAGAGCCAGGAAGACCGGAATCATGCGGGACAACATCCAGGAAACGGCACCGAGCAAGTAGTGTACGTTGTAGGCGCCCCAGTTCATCTTCTCGATATCGGCATCGCACATGTGACCGAAGAACGTGTTGGCGAAACGGCCGGCGATATCGGTGTAAACGAGAATGGCAGCGACAGGTACGCCGATGGCGGCAAGAGCCGTCTCGGGATTCATGCCCGCACCCACGGCAAAGGCAGTGGCGACCAGAGTACCGGAGTTGGCATCGATACGAGAGGCGCCGCCAAAGGTACCAACGCCCAGGACGGTGAGCTGCATGCTGCCGCCGATAAACAGGCCAGTCTGCAGGTCACCCATAATCAAACCGGTAATCATACCGGAGAAGACGGCTGAGCCGGCACAGGTGTACCAGTTCAGCTCATCCATAATCTGATAACCCGCATACAGGGTTAACAGAAGAATCTGCCACCAAGCAATCATGGTAAACTCCTTATTTAAGGTGTAACAGTTTCTACAATACCAATACGCTTATATAAACCGTGCATCCCCCTTCACGGCCTAGCGTTAATTCGACTAGAGCGTGAGAGCCTCTGGGTTATCCTGCGGCGTCAGCTGAATGACAATAGGAAGATTATCGGCCTTGAGTTTGGCAAATGCGTCAAGGTCCCCCTGGTCGCAGCTAATGTTGCGATTCAGCTTCTTGACCGGCTCCATTGTCGTCATATTACCAACGATGAGCTGCTCAAGCTTAACACCTTGTTCCAAAAGTCGAACGTAGACCTCAGGCTTTTTCGCAACAATGAAGAGACGTTGCGCATCATATTTGCCAGCAGTGATGTTGGCAGCGGCCTTGTCGACAGGAAGCACGGACAACTTCACAGTTGCCGGGCAAGCCATGCGAAGAACCTGCTTTTGGGTAGCATCTTGCGATACCTCGTCGTCAACTACCATGAAGCGGCTTACCTGACGGGCGTTAGACCAGAGGTTTGCCACCTGTCCGTGAATCAAGCGAAAGTCGATTCGTGCGCCTACAATCATTTCTACTCAACTCCTTCTTGTTCAAGTGTACGGATAACGGGCTCAGAGCGAAGGGAGATTTTCGCATCATACACGCCCTCTGTTTCGAACATAACGAGTTCATTGGTACCAGGGTGTAATAAACCGTGCGGAACATAGAGCGTCATGATGGGACCCTTATCCCAAAAACGTCCGACATTCGTTCCGTTTACGAATGCCACACCCTTTCCAAAACCCGTAGTGTCGATAAAGGTATCAGCCGGCTCAGATATATCAAACTTTGCGCGATAAAAGGAAGGTTGCCCCTCTACCCAGCCGGCGGAATAATCAAGATTATCGATGTTATCGAGTGGCAGACAACGCATCTCCCAACCGGTAACAAAGTGAAGATCAACGCAAACTCCTGTCCTAATGCCCTTATGCTGCGTATCAGCGAGCAATTTGTGACCATAATTGACGCGACCCATATCCTCGGTCAGAACATCCAGGCGGTTGTGTTCACAGGGAAGAACGCAGTGAATATCTTCCCCGATGTGCTCCTGATACTGCGTCGCCACTTTGCCACCGTTCACAAACACCTGAGCGCGGTCGCGGGCATCAATAACCCGAATACGCTCTTCATCTGCACGGTCACGCTCGACAGTCGTGGTATATAACGTATATCCATACGACTGACCCATCTCTTCCATGGGCATAGGATATTGGGCTTCAATCGGCTCCGAAAGAATATCAAGCACATTAAAGAGACTTACGCGCTCACTCACCGAAATATCGGGCATGGAAAACGCCTTTTTTGTTAACGGCTTGCTTTGCGCGATATCGGGATACAGCTCGTGAATTGTCCTTTGAATTGCGAAGTATTTCTCGGTCGGGTTGCCCTGTTCGTCCAATGGAGCATCGTAGTCATACGATGTCACCTGGTGCAGGTCATGCGTATGGCGTGCAGAGCATCCGTTCATAAATCCAAAGTTGGTGCCTCCATGAAACATGTAGAGGTTTAAAGATCCTCCAAGCTCGAGCACCTCGCGAACGCAAGAGGCAAGATCCTCGGGATCGCGTCTGATGACGTTCTCCCCATAGCGATTGAACCAGCCGTCCCACAACTCCATGCACATAAGAGGCCATTGTTTTCCATGCTCCTTGTGAAAAGCAGAAAGAGCCTCAAAGTTCTCCTTTGCATGAGAACCAAAGTTGCCGGTGCACAACACATCATCGTCAATAAGCGTACCGGCACGAAGGCACCCACGCCACGGACCATCGGAAGTACAAAGGGGCACGGAAACCCCACGCTCGACCATAAGGCGACGAATCGCACGAAGATAGTCCTTATCCTCGCAATACGACCCATACTCGTTTTCAACCTGCATCATGATGATGTTTCCGCCCTTGTCAATCTGACGCGAGACGAGTATCGGCATGAGATGGTCGTAGTACTGCGCAACGTGAGCAAGAAATTTGGGGTCGCTGCTACGCGGCCTCATATCATGTTCGCGCAGCAGCCATGCTGGCATGCCGCCAAATTCCCATTCTGCACAAATAAACGGAGAGGGCCGAACAATTGCATACAGACCGAGCGATGCTGCCTCATCAAGAAAAGCCGCCAAATCGATTGAGCCAGAAAAATCGAAGACGCCAGGCTTTGGCTCATGAAGATTCCACGGTACATACGTTTCGACCGTATTAAACCCAAGAGCCTTAAGGTTATAGAGCGAGTGGTGCCAGTCGCTCGGATGAACACGCATATAGTGAATCGCCCCCGACAAGATGGTGAACGGCTCATCATCAAGTAGGAATTGATTGGTGATCTTAAACGAATGCATGCTACTCCCGATCTTCGTGCTCTACGACGCGGATGCCGGCTCCTCGACCCTCGGCTAAACGCCTTGCCTATTATGGACGCATTAACGCAATTATGTAGACAGAATCTGAAATGGTCCGTAAACGGTAGCGAAATGACGATGAACGGCTTTAATAAAGAAAATTAAACTACCTGTTAGACCACTGTTTAATTATAGATTCCTAACGATTCTATATTTGAAAGGTGGTATGTACCATCTATCCACTATTTCCTACTAGTTACGTTATATTTAATCGCATTTCTTCAAATGCTTATCTACTTTGGATTCACCTACATGAGCAATAGAGATCTGTTGTCTTCCTATTTCCAAGACTGGAAATATCCAGAATCGAACCTGACTTTCTTACGGCCGACTCGCCGCGTTCGACGACTCGTTAATACAGCAGAGCATTCATGGAGTCGGGTTCGTCACTGGGTAGATTGCGAACTTCCATTTTCACACCAAGCGCTTGCAGCTCTCTGAGAGCGGCGATGTCCGCATCGCCTATGGCGACCGTGGGCGTTGCGGGACGCTTGCCCTCCCCCGCCCGCATATGGCCGATGCTGACCTTGACGATCGACACGCCGCCCCCAACCAGCGCGAGCACATCGGCGGCTGAGGCCACCATGATCAGAATCCATTGACGCGGCGTTGCGGTATGAATGATGTCGATAGTCCTTTTGCACCGAGAAAAACCGTGTCCACACGCCTTCTGGCGCCGCGGCCCTCGTCGGCCTGGGCGATGGCGGCGCAGGCGTCCTTGATCTGCTCGACGCCATCGGTGAACGTCGTGGGTAGCCAGCTGGTGGTACCGCGACGGGCGAGCTCGGTCGAGCTGATATCGATGCCCTCGGGATCGTTATCGGTAGTTGAGTGGTTATAGAAGCCATGGATGTGAGTATCGACCATACCCGGTGCGATCCACGATCCCGTGTAGTCCCTGATCTCGCAAGAGGGCTCGTCGGCCTGCCAGGCGCCAAAGACGCCGTTTTCGACCATGAGATAGCCGCCCAGCTGCGGGCCTGCCGGCAAGAAGAACTTGTCAGCCTTAATTGCGTACGTGCTCATCTATGCTCCCGTACCCGCAGTGCGTTTTAGGGCGGATCAAAAACCACCTCATTGTTAATTCGAGCGATTGTTCGTTGCCTTCTACCGCTTGGCACTTTTTGCACCCGCCGCAAAACACGCCAAGCCGTTTATACCCAATACCGTTAGACAGCGCGGTTGTGGTAGACCTTGTACTTAAACTGGTCGGCGCGCGCAACCGAACGCGTATACTCGATAACCTCATTGTTCATGTCATATGTGGTACGAATCAAATCCAGGACCGGTGCGCCTTCGGCAATCTCGAGTAGACGAGCGTCGGAATGGCGTGCGATACTCGCGTAGAATTCTTCCTCGGCCAGGCGAACTTTCTCGTGATAGTCCTGCTCGATCATGTCATATAGAGATTTATTCTCGATCATGGGGCGCTTAAGCGCAAAGAATTTGCAGCTCGGCAAATACGTGCACTCAATCATCAGCGGCACACCATCGGCAATACGCAGGCGCTTAATCTTGTACAGACGCTCGCCCAGATGCGCGTTCATCTCTGCGGCAATATTCTTGTCAGCCTCGACCTCGGTAAACTCAAGAATCGTCGTCTTGGGCACACGACCGATCGCCTTCATCTGCTCGGTAAAGCTATAGGTTTGCGTGAGGTTTGCCGTCTGCAGAGAGCGGTCGCTTATCATGGTTCCACGGCCACGCTGACGAACCACTAAGCCCAGGCGCTCAAGCTCCTGCAGGGCAAGGCGAACCGTCGTACGCGAGAGCCCGTAGCGCTCCGACAAGTCACGCTCGGACGGCAAATAGTCGCCGGGTCGAAGTTCGTGATCGATTTTATCGGTCAGCAAATCGACGAGTTGATCGTACAGAGGTTGTTTGCGCGCTCCCATTGCCATTATGATACCTGCCGGATAAATAACTCGAAATTGGTTGTAACCAGACACCACGTACTATATCAGTTTAATGGAATAACAGCAGGTCAAACCGCACATTTCAATATTGTTTGCCAGTTGATAGCCTGTGCGCTGTAATACCAATCACACCGCTGCATCAAGTATCGATGTAGCAAAAAGGGCCGCCCCCGCGGAGCGGGACGACACTTTGCAAGATACATACGTCTTTAAGTCTTAGAGAAGCTTCTTGAGCTCCCCGGCAACAGCTTGGGTCCGCGCCGATGATGACCTGGGTAGCACCCTTGCCCATCTTCATGACATCCAGAGCGCCAGCCTTCTTGCAGGCAGCCTCTTCGACCAGAGCGGAATCGCCGAGCTCGAAGCGCAGGCGAGCAGCGCAGCAGTCAACGGTCTTGCCCTTCTCCTTGCCACCGACGGCAGCGAGAACAGCAGCGGCCAGGTCGGCGAACTTGTCGTCGCCAGCGGCAGCGGAAGCGGCGGAGGTCTCCTCGACATCCATATCCTCGCAACCAGGGGTCATGAGGTTGAATTTGGTGATGGCGAAGCGGAACACGAGGTAAAAGACCACGAAGGCAGCGATGCCCAGCGGGATGATCATCCAGGTGTTGGCAGCAGCCGGGAGGCTAGCGGGGAACAGGAGGTCGGTAGCACCAGCGGAGAAGCAGAAGCCGGCACGGAAACCAACAAAGTAGG
>CAJMOM010000010.1:0-20395 GCA_905215005.1 uncultured bacterium
CGTCCTCTTTGAATGACAAGTTGTCGCTCTGGTGCCCGCGCAGCGTCGGCTGGTCCGCCGTTCGTTAGAACGGCGGAACGAAGGGCAGCGTCGAGCCGTTACGCGGTTCGTAGAACCGCGTAACTACCTAACTACATCAAGTTGCAAACAGCTGCTGCGAAGGCCACAGGATCCTCGGGGAGGATGCCCTCGACCAGCAGAGCCTGGTCATAGAGCAGACCGGAGTACTGCTTGATCTTGTCGGCGTCGCCCGCCTTCTGAGCAGCGACGAGCTTGGCAAAGACCGGGTGCTTGGCGTTGAGCTCGAGCACGCGCTGGCTCTTGGGCATGCCGTCGGGCGCGCCCTCGGGTCCCTTCTGGAGCACCTTCTCCATCTCGAGCGAAAGCGGGCCCTCGGTGGTGATGCACGCGGGAGCATCGGTCAGGCGCGCAGAGACGGCGACCTTCTCGACCTTGTCGCCGAGCGCCTCCTTCATAGCGCTAAAGAGGTCCTCGTTCTCCTTGGTGGCGTCCTCGGCCTCCTTCTTCTCGTCCTCGGTCGCCAGGTCAAGATCACCGGTCGCGACGTTCTTGAGCTCCAGATGACGATCCTCGACCTCGGGCTCGGCACCGTCGGCCACAGCCTTCTCGGCAGCCTCGCGAGCTGCGTCGTCCTCGTAGATCTTGGGCATATCGGCAGCAACGTACTCACGCATAGCTTGGAACGTGAACTCATCCACGTCCTGCGTCAGCAGCAGTACATCGTAGCCGCGGTCGAGCACGCCCTTTACCACGGGCATCTTGGCCAAGCGCTCACGCGAGTCACCGGCGGCGTAGTAGATGGCCTTCTGATCCTCGGGCATGCCCTTGGCATACTCGGCAAGGGTAATCATCTTCTGTTCCTTGGCAGACCAGAACAGCAGCAGGTCGGCGAGCTCATCGGCCTTCATGCCATAGCTCGAGTAGATGCCGTACTTAAGGCCGCGGCCAAAGTTCTCAAAGAACTTCTCGTAGGCCTCGCGGTCGTTGTCACGCATATCCTCAAGGTCGGCGGTGATCTTCTTCTCGACACGCTTGGCGATAGCCTTGAGCTGACGGTTCTGCTGCAGCGTCTCGCGCGAGATGTTGAGCGACACGTCGGCGGAATCCACGACGCCGCGGACAAAGTTGTAGTAGTCGGGCAGCAGGTCGTCGCACTTCTCCATAATCAGAACGTTGGAGCTGTAGAGCGCCAGGCCCTTCTCGTAGTCCTTGCTGTACAGATCGAACGGCGCGCGACCCGGCACAAACAGCAGGGCGTCATACTCGAGCGTGCCCTCGGCATGGAAGCTGATGGTGCGCGCAGGATCGTCAAAGTCGTGGAACGTGGACTTGTAGAACTCGTCGTAGTCCTTCTGCTCGACATCGGAGCTGCGCTTCTTCCAGATCGGTGTCATGGAATTGACGGTCTCGAGCTCCTGGTAGTCCTCGTACTCGGGCTTGTAATCGTCGCCGGCGTCCTCGGGCTTGGGTTTCTGGCGGCTCTTGGACACCATCATCTGAATCGGGTAGCGCACATAGTTGCTGTACTGCTGAATCAGGCTCTTGAGGCCCCACTCGGTCAGGAAGCGATCGTAGGTCTCGGCCTCGCCGTCGGCATCGAGCTTCTCATTCTCGCGCAGCGTCAGGATGACATCGGTACCGTGCTCGGCGCGCTCGCCGTCCTCGATGGTGTAGCCCTCAAGACCGTCGGATTCCCACACATGGGCGACATCCTCGCCATAGGCGCGGCTGACGACCTTCACATGACTGGCAACCATAAAAGCCGAGTAGAAGCCCACGCCAAACTGACCGATGATGTCGACATCCGAACCCTGCTGCTCGGCGTTTTCGGTCTTAAACTCCTCGGAGCCGGAATGGGCGATGGTGCCCAGATTGCGCTCGAGCTCCTCGGCGGTCATGCCAATGCCGTTATCCGAGATGGTAATGGTGCGGGCGTCTTTATCAAAGGAGACGCGAATGGCCAGGTCGCCCTGGTCGATCTTGACGCTCGGGTCCTGCAGGCTCTTAAAGTTGAGCTTGTCGACGGCGTCGCTCGCGTTAGAGATAAGCTCGCGCAGGAAGATTTCCTTATTGGTGTAGATGGAGTTGATCATGAGGTCGAGCAGTTTTTTGCTCTCGGTCTTAAATTGACGCATGTGCAGTCCTTTCGCGCTACCCCCGTCCGCAAAAACGGCCCGGTCGCCCGAGCCGAATCGCAGACCTGCTATGTTCAGACTTAGATTTTATAACCCATTAGCGCGCATATATACATACGGAATCGAAAAACTGTATGTCTAAGCGCTCCGATGCACCAATTGCCAAGGAGTGTCCCAAACTGCCGGCAGGAAAGGAACGTCCCTATCTGCCATCTACGCGCTTGGCCATCCAAGCATGGGGCTGGCCCTCGTCTTCGTAGTCCACCGGGGCAATCTGCGTGTAGCCCGCCTTGGCATAGAGCGGCAGCACGTATTCCTGCGCATGCAGCTTAATAAGCTTAGCGCCGGCATCGCGCGCACACGCATCACTGGCCTCAACGATCGCACTCGCCAGACCGCGACGGCGCATGCTCGGCAACACGGCCACGCGCCCCATAATGTAGGTCTCCCCCGCCGCGACGCCTTCGTCCAAGTCGCACGCCGGCGACACTGGAGCCTCTGCGTCAGCCGCGCGCTCAAGCTCTTCGGGAAACACGCGCGAGCAACCGGCAAGCTCGCCGTCTACATAGAGCGTCACATGAATGCAGTTCGGATCCTCGTCGATAGCGTCGAACTCATTCTCGTAGCCCTGCTCGTCCATAAAAACGACGCGGCGCACCAACGCCGCGTCATCAAAGCATCCCGTCTTAAGTTGGATATCCATGCTGCCCTTTCATTCAATGCGAACGTTAGGGACAGATTTTAGCGAAAATGAGCTCCGCGCACGCTAAACTTCGCGCGAGCCTTCGCCAGGCAGTCGTAATGACCCACGTTATGGGCATCGCTCGCGATGAAGCTGTACAGGTTCTGATCGAACAGGCGCTGTGCCGGCTTTTTCTCGCGACCAAAGCGACCGCCGGCAATAAAGTCCGCCGAAGCCTGCAGCTTGCAGCCCATATCGACCAGGCGCTCCGCCACGCTTACATCCTTTTGAACCGCACGATAGCGCTCAGGATGAGCGATGATCACCTGGTAGCCACGGCACTGCAAATCGTAAATCGTGTTCTCGTACTCTCTAAACGCATACGCATCGGCATGCGTCGAAAGCTCGAGCAGGAACTCATTGGTTCCATCGAAATGCAAGTGCTCCGCGGCATCGATACCAAGCTCAACGAGCTTTCGATGGTTGACCTCGAAGCCCATCTGGAGCGGAAAACCGTCAGCGTTATCGCGCAGCAGCTCAAAGGCATCCCACATCTTGTCGTAATCAAAATAGGGATCACGACAGTGCGGGGTGCAAACGATTCTGGTTACACCGGCCCGCTTGGCAGCCTCGAGCATCGCCAAGCTCTCATCGAGATCGGCGGCGCCGTCGTCTACACCCGGCAAGATATGGCAATGAATGTCACGCATAGGTCAGCCTTAATCAACTAAACGTTTGCTCGGTTGGTGAAGATGCCCTTTTTGGAAGTCCCCTGATCGTCGGAGCCCTTCTTCACCTTCTTACCGTCCTTGGTGTAGTAGGAGTAGTAGTACTCGCTGGTCTCGGTCTCGCAGTAGTTCATAACGGTACCGATGAGCTTGACCTTCTCGGACTTCTTAAGCTGACCGATGGCGTTGAGCGCCTCCTCGCGCTTGGTGAAGTCCTCGCGCACCACGAACAGCGTGCCATCAGTCAGACTTGCGATCTCGGCAGCATCGATGAAGGTGCCGACCGGGGGAGCATCAAAGATGACGTACTGGAACTTGGCGGACAGTGCCTTTACAAGCTTGGCAAAGCGGTGAGAGACGATGATGTCGGCAGGATTGGGAATATGCGGCTCGGCATCGAGGAAGTAGAAGTTCTTCTGACCCGTCTCGACAATTGCCTGGTCGATGGAGATCTGCTCGGAAAGGACCGCATAGAGTCCGCCGCGCGAACGAACGCCGAGCATATCGGAAAGGGACCTGCGGCGCATATCGGCCTCGACCAGGAGCACGGACTTGCCGCTCGTGGCGATTGCCTGAGCAAGGTTAATGGAAACCGTAGACTTGCCCTCGTTGGGAATCGAGGAGGTAACGGTGATGGTGCGAATGGGGTCGTCCACGCTCGCAAAGCGGATGTTGGCCAGAAGGGTCTTGGCGGCATTCTGTACAACGAGCTTATCGGTGTTCTTTGCCTTAGCCATGCCTATTTACCACCTTTCATAGCCGGAATTCGGCCAACAACGGGAATGCCCAGGAGCTCTTCTGCCTCTTCGGCACCGCGGATGCGGGTATTGAGCATGTCTGCCAAAACGACATAGGCAACTGCGATAAAGATGCCCGCGAGGAACGCGACAGCAACGTACAGCATACGCTTGGGACCGCTGGGGGCTTCGGGGGTCTTAGCCTCGTCGATAACGTTGATGCTCTGGGCAGCGCCGACGTTCTGAGCGACCGTACTCACCGAGCTGGCCATGGCCTTTGCGACCTTAGCCGTCTCCTTGGCATCGGTGCCGGTAACCGAAAGCGTAATGACACGCGTGGTGGTCTCGGAGGAAACAGACACCTTATAGTCATCCAGATCGGTGAGGCCCAGTTCATTGGCGGCGCCGCTCTTAACGCTATCGCTATCCAACAGCGTGGCGATATCGTTGGAAAGCATCTGGCTCGCCGAGAGATCGTTGTAGCTCATCTGACCGCTATCGTCGGTCTTGGCGAGAATGTACATGCTCGTCGTCGCGGTATAGGTGTTGTCCATCGCAACGAAGGACACGATGCCCATGGCGATCGCGCAGACCACCGGAAGGGTGATGACCAGCTGAAGGTGCTTCTTCAGCAGCTGGAACAGTTCGAGAAGGGTCATGCAGCTTGCCTTTCATTTCCCCAGTTCGGATTGACAAAACTGTCCGTATGTTATCGCATCTTTTTACCGAGACCAAACTCTATACATAAGAAACAGGCTCTCCTGTAAAAATGTCGGAAGCAATCGTAAAATTGCACAACAACGCCGCACCAGAAAGTCCGATGCGGCGTCTACATCAATATCTATGTTGTATCGCTATGCGAATGGCTCGTCCTGCTGTATGGGAAACGTCACCGTAATGGTGGTTCCCACGCCCAACTCGCTCGACAAATCGAGCGTGGCGTGATGATACAGGGCCGCATGCTTGACAATGGCAAGCCCCAGGCCGGTTCCGCCGCGTGCCTTGGACCTACTCTTGTCCACGCGATAGAACCGCTCAAATACCTTGCCCTGTTCTTCAGGCGCGATACCGATTCCCGTGTCGGCAACCGCGAGGAACGGATGGCCTTCGTCGTTGGTGCCGCACTGCAGCGTAACCGTACCGCCGGGCCGATTGTAGCGGATGGCGTTGCTTGCCAGATTATAGATGAGCTCGTCGATCAAGCGCGACACGCCTTCGATGACCACAGGCTTGGTCTCATGACTTATCGTCACATTCGCCTGACGGGCGACCTGTTCAAGACGCTGCTCAACCGCGTAGATGGCACGCGAGAGCTCAATAGGCTCCGTGGACCCAATGGGCACCGCCTCGCCCTCAGTTGCACGCTCGGCCTCGTCCAAGTTAGACAGCGTAAGGATGTCGTTGACGAGCGCCGCCAAGCGGCCTGCCTCACGATAGATGCGACCGCCAAAGTTGCGCAGGTCGTCCTCGCCCTCGACCATGCCGTTTGCGATGAGCTCGGCATAGCCCGAAATCGCCGTAAGCGGCGTCTTGAGCTCATGGGTGATATTCGCCGTGAACTCGCGGCGCATACGGTCGTTGTCCGCCAGCACCGCCATTTGGCGCTTGAGTTCCTGGCGCTGCGACTCGATACGCTCAAGCATGGGGACCATCTCGGCATAGGCGTGCTCATAGCTACGGCGTGGGTGGTCCAAATCCACCTCTTGCAACGGCGCGATGATGGCACGGGACTCGCGGCGCGCCATAAAAAACGAGAGTACCGCACCCGCTGCTGCGATAAGCAGCATCGGCGCCACCATCGACAGCAAAATCGCCGCAACGCCAGGCTGGGCCTGCGCCAAGCGGACAACCTGGCCGTTATCAAGGGCGACGGCGCGATACAGCATAATCTCGTCGAGCGTAGAGCTTGCGCGCTCCGCGGAACCCAAACCACTCTCAAAGGCCTCGATGACCTCGGGGCGATCGCCATGGTTGGGCAGTGTGGAAGGCGACGCCTCGTTGTCGTAGGCAACCGATCCATCCTTGTTAATCAGCGTGATGCGCAAGTCCTCGCGATCGAGGCTACGCAAGAACGGGATGGGCTCCTGCTGCTCGTCGAGGGCGGCAGCAATGAGCTCGGTTTCCTGCGCCAGGTTGGCACTCGTGGCATCCGCCAAGGTGTTTTGCACAAAGAACGCGCCCAGCACCGTAAACGCCACGATAACCGCCATGGCGCAGACAAAGATTGTCACAAAAACGCGGTGTGACAGCGTATGTTTTCCCTGGGGGGCGAAGACCACGGGTTACTCCTCCGATGCGGTGGCCGCGGTGTCGTCACCTTCGGCACCATCACCGGCAGAAGGCTCGGCCAAGCGGTAGCCCACGCCGCGCACGGTCTCGATGGCGCTCGAATGCTCGCCGAGTTTTTGGCGGAGTGTCTGCACGTGCACGTCGACGGTACGCGAACCGCCGTCGAAGTCCCAGCCCCAAACGCTCTGCAGCAGCGACTCGCGGGTAAAGACCACGCCGGGCTTACGCATAAGATACTCGAGCAGGTCGAACTCACGCAGGGTAAGCTTGAGCGGCTCACCGGCAACGGTCACCTCGCGATGGCTGGGCGAGAGCACGATGTCGCCCACGCTGAGCACATCGCTCGCCTGCTTGACCATGCCGCCGCGACGCAGCAGTGCGCGGCAGCGGCTCGCAAGCTCCATGAGCGAGAAGGGTTTAGTCAGGTAATCGTCGGCACCGCCATCGAGCGCCATCACCTTGTCGAGCTCGGTATCCTTGGCGGTAAGCATCATGATGGGCACCGTCGCCGTCAGGCGATCGGCACGCAGGCGGCGCATAATCGCCAAGCCATCGGTATCGGGCAGCATGATGTCGAGCAGGACGGCATCGGGTACCCGTCGCGCCACGGCGGCCTTAAATTCACCGTCGCACGAAAAGCCTTCGGCCTCAATCCCCTGCTTGCGCAGCGCATAGACCGTCAAATCCCTGATGTTGTCATCGTCCTCGACGTAATAGATCATGTTGAACCCCTTTGCGGCCGGCATGACCGCATCTTAACCCTAAAGGTACCTTTACTAGATGGTATCAGCCAAAACGTCCCGTCAAATAATCCGCCGTGCGCGGATCGGTCGGATTCTTGAAGAGTTGCGCGGTGGGCGCGTGCTCCACCAGCTCACCCAGCAAAAAGAATGCGACCGAATCGGAGATACGCGCCGCCTGCTGCATATTGTGCGTAACGACCACGAGCGTGCAGGTCTCTTTGAGCTCGCAGGCCAGCTGCTCCACCACCAGCGTCGACACAGGGTCGAGTGCCGAGGTCGGCTCGTCCATCAGCAGAATGTCGGGCTGCACGGCAAGTGCGCGGGCGATGCACAGGCGCTGCTGCTGTCCACCCGAAAGACCCAGGCCCGACTCCTTGAGCTTGTCCTTGACCTCGTCCCACAGGGCAGCGCGACGCAGGGAGTCCTCGACCAGCTCATCGAGCACGACGCGGTCGCGCACACCCATACCGCGCAGACCATACGCGACGTTGTCGTAGATGCTCATGGGAAACGGGTTGGGGCGCTGGAACACCATGCCCACGCGCTGGCGCAAACGGCAGATGTCGTAATCGCCCAGGATATCTTGACCATCGAGCGCAATCTTGCCCTCGATGCGGCAATCCTTGATGCCGTCGTTCATGCGGTTAAAGCAGCGCAGCAACGTGGACTTTCCGCAGCCCGAAGGCCCGATGAACGAGGTGATCTGCTTGTCGCGGATCTTGATATTCACGTCCTTGAGCGCATGATGGTCGCCATAGAACAGGTCGAGGCCCTCGACGTCGATGCGCGTCGGCGAGGCGGCAAGATCCTCTGCCGTGGGGCGAGTCGCATCCCCAACCTCGCGCTCGTGCGCGGCCTCGGCCTGCGCTTTCATGAGTTCTTCAAGCTCCGTGGGCTCCACAGCCGCAGCAGCCGTCATACCGCATACCTCCACATCGATATCAATTCAGCAGTATCGATAGTAGGAATCGCGGCTCATATGCACGTGAGCGCATTGTCAAGTGTTTGTAAGGGCACACTGGCTATGCGGCGGGCAGCTCGATGGTGAATATCGTGTGTTCGGGCGTCGATTCACATGCAACGGTACCGCCGTGCGCGCATACGATCTCCTTGGCGATGGCAAGCCCCAGTCCAGCGCCGCCGCGATTGGTCGCACGCGCCGCATCCAGGCGATAGAACTTCTCAAAGATCACCTTGAGCTTTGCCTCAGGGATGGGATCGCCCTGATTGATAAAGCGCACGCGCACGCCACCGCCGTCCCGGCGTCTGGCCTCGATCGTGATGGTCGAGCCCTCATAGCTATAGGCAATAGCGTTTTTCATGATGTTGTTGAACACGCGAGCCATTTTGTCGCCATCCACGAGCACCGTCAGGTCCTCGCGAATATCAACTTGGACTTCCTTATGCTGCTCGTTGAGGATGGGATAGAACTCGTCAGCCACCTGAGCCAGCAGCAACCCCAGATCAACATAGCCGCGCGTGAGCACGATATCGTGGAAGTCAAAGCGCGTGATATCGAAGAACTCTTCGATGAGCGTATCGAGCCGGTGCGCCTTGTCGAGCGCCACGCCCGTAAAGTGCGCACGTTGCTCAACCGGCAGCTCGGGAGCCTCTTGCAGCAGCGAAAGATAGCCCACCACACTGGCAAGCGGGGTGCGTAGGTCATGTGCCAAGTACGTGACCAAATCGTCCTTGCGATGCGACTCGTCACGCAGAGCTTGCTGCACCTTGCGCTCACAGTCACGCACGCGGTTAAGGGCGCCCTCGACCTCCAAGAAGTCGCCGTCGATGTTGTCCCAGGTGTCGGGGTGATCGATCAGGCGATCTTGAATACGAGCAGCCAGCACACAATCGGCATGCTGCTCGCCCTGCTCGTAGCCCTGGTAGTACAGGGCGCGGCCGCACAAGAACAGCACGCACACGGCAAGCGCCAGCACAAAGCCAAGCATGTTGAATACAAAGCCGGCATCGAACAGCACCGGCCCTTCGATGCCGCCGAGCGCCATGGCGCCAATCGCCAACGTCATGGCCCACGCGGCGCCGCCAATCACCACGCAGCGGCACACGATCTCAAATCGATCGATCAGCAAAAAGCCGACAAGCAGCACCGCCAAGATTCCGACGATGTTGTCGATGCCAATCAGCAGCAGGCTCAGCAAAAAGAGCAGCACCGTTGCAAGCGCGCGGTTGTCGACGACCGACCTCACGTATTCGAAGAGTCGATCGGGCGCCTCGAATGCCTGCCTATCGTCTTTTGTCATATCAAGATCCTCACAAGCGAAAAGCGTTATTCGATTATGTAGCCGACGCCCCAGACGTTTTTGATAAAGCGTGGCTTTTGCGCGTCGTCGCCGATCTTTTCGCGCAAGTGGCGAATATGCACCATCACCGTATTGTTGGAGCCGGGCATAAAGCCCTCGTTCCACACCGCGCGGAACAGGTCCTCCACGGCCACCACGCTGCCGCGATGCTCAACCAGATACAGCAAGATTGAATACTCGGTGGGTGTGAGGCGTACCGGTGAACCGTCCACCGTCACGGAACGAGCATCGCGGTTGATCTCCAGGCCGTCGAGCTGAATGGTCGGCGACTCGGCCGCCTGTGCACGGCTGCCGTAGCTGGTGTAGCGGCGAAGCTGAGCGTGCACGCGCGCGATGAGCTCCAGCGGACGGAACGGCTTAACCACGTAATCGTCCGCGCCAAGCGAAAGGCCCCCGATCTTGTCTTGCTGGGCATCGCGCGCCGTCAGCATGATCACGGGATAGGTATGGCTGGAACGGATCGTACGCAGCAGCTCAAACCCATCGATATCGGGCAGCATGACATCCAGAAGCGCCAAATCAAACTCCTGCTCCAAAATCGCCTTGGCAGCATCGGCCCCGCTATAGGCAATCTGGACATCAAAGCCCTCTTTTGTAAGGTAGATGCCAACCAAGTCGGCGATGGCCTTCTCGTCATCAACTACCAAAATGCGCTCGTTCATGCGTGCTCCTCTCGCGCTCCATTATGCCTGAGGCGACGCACGCCACACACAACAAGCGTGGGTGATTAAGTCGGCCTTAAGCACCCTTGTGCCCGTTCGGGCGCGGATGTGGGCCACGCACGCACGCGATGATCGCCGACGCCGGCAAACGATATACTCTAGTTCCAGAAGAGACCATCCCGTCGAAAGCGAAATCTGTGAAGTCCCTCACCTCTTTTGCAAAGCGCTCAGCCCAGCTTGCCGCCGGCTTTGTCTGCGCTATCGCCCTTGCCGCTGGCGCGCCCACCGTCGCCGGCGCCCAAGTGCTCACGACCGACAATGTTTGCGGCAAAACCGCCGATGCGCGCGGCATCACGGCCGAAAACCTGCCCGATATCGATGCGACCAATGCCCTCGTCATGGGCAAAGACGGCACCGTCTACTATGGGCGCGACGCCGATGAGCAGGTCAAAATTGCCTCGATCACCAAGGTCATGACCGCAATCCTAACCGTCGAGAATTGCAAGATGGACGAGAAAGTCACGGTGAGCAACGCCGCGGCCACCGTGGGTAATTCGACCGCCGGCTTGCTCGAAGGCGACGAGCTTACCGTGGAGCAGGCACTGCGCGGCCTGATGATTCCCTCGGGCAACGACGCCGCCATCGTGCTCGCCGAATATGTGGGCAAGAAGATCGACCCTAAGACCAAAGACGCCGAGGCCACATTTGTGAAGGCCATGAACGAGCGCGCTAAGAAGCTCGGCTGCACCGGTACGCTTTTTGAAAACCCGCATGGTCTGGACTTTGATGAGTGGGCTGGCAATATGCACTCAACCGCACATGACGTAGCGCTGATGATGCAGGAGGCCATGAAAAACGACACGATCCGCGAGGTCGTAGCGAGCGAGGATTCCTGGATCGAGGTCACGGGCGCCGACGGCACCGACCATTCGCATTCCATGGACACGCATAACTATTTGCTGGGCCAAGATGGCAACATCGGCGGCAAGACCGGCACCACCGACGACGCGGGCTATTGCTTTACGAGCGCCTACAACCGCGACGGCGACGAGATCTACACCGTCGTTTTGAACTCCACCACCACCGACCAGCGCTTTACCGATACCGCAATCCTTGCCAATTGGTACTACGGTCACAAGGTGACGGTCGCGATCGCCAACACGCAGGAAAAGACCGCCAACGGCAACCCGCTTATGGCGCGCATTAGTCAAACCGACTGGACGGATAAGACAATCGACGCCACGCTCGCCGATCCTACGGCGCAAGCGACCGTGTTTTCTCTTGCCGGCGAGGTGACCGAAAAGGTTAGCTACGACGATCTTTCGGGCACGGTGCATGTTGGCGACAAGGTAGGCAGCGTTACGCTCAAGCAGGACGGCACCAAGGTCGCCGTCATGGACCTGGTTGCCGACGAGGAAGGCACAGGGCCGAATCCCATTGAATGGCTCCTCGTGAAGCTCGACCGCTTGGGCCGCCGCATCGACAACCGCCCACTTGCGGCAGAGAGCGAGACCGTAGCCAAGGCTCCTGAGATGTAGGGCTGGGGGAACATTACATTTGAGATTGGAGAGGCGTCCAACGGGCGCCTCTTTTTGAATACCTCTTAAACGGGATGCGTCAGAATCACCAAAGCGACATTGCTAGCCGTTTACCTTCGCTGTGTCTTTTCGGACCTTGAAAACGGGTCCACCGGGCATGCTAGTAGATCCTTTCGACCTCCTTGGTCAAGGCCCTGAAAAGATCCCCAGCTGAGGGGTCTGCCCCAGGACACAGCGATTGCCAGGCACCCGTTTCTCCGATGGTGCCCGCACTCGTCATAACAAGATCGTCGCTCCGCCTGCGAATGGAGACACTAACGGAGCGGCCATTATGGAACCCATGGATATCGACTTTATTTATGCGCCCATCAGCTAGATAACTAATCATGACATTGATGCTGTCACCATACTCCGGCAATTCGAAGCCGTGGGAATCCATCAATAGCTTCACGTCCTGATGGTAAATGCGGGCCTCGACGACATTCTTGGGCATCTTCCCCGTCTTTGTTGGAGAGCAAAAGCTGATGCTTGGCTCCTCTTCGCTCATGCCTCGGTCAAACCTAAGCATGCACGGGCATACCGACTCAATGGTTCGCAAGGCGTCCGCCGCGACCTTTTCCTCGGTAAACATCTCCACGTCGATGCCGTTTTCTTCCATATAGGCACGGTTTTTACGTTGAAGCTCTAGCCGAGCCGCAGCCTCCCCATCTCCACGCTGTTCCCAATTTCCGGAGTCGGCGACATTTCGATCGAATGTAGAATCAACGGAACATGGCGCTTGCTGTTGAGTCTGATCACTGTCGCCGAGACGCCTTAGCTCGGAGCGTCTCATCAGTAGTGTCACAATATCAAACAGCCAACCAAATCCAAAAAGGCCAAAGGTAAAGAGATATAGAAAGAAGCTACCCCACATCCGTGCATACGCCCTATGAGCGCCCGACCACCCAAGAAGGAAGCATAGCAAAAGCGCCTTGTTTGCCCTGTCAACCGACGTAATCTCTCGAGTGAGAGATTTCTGTTCAGGCTTCGCCAAAGGTGTAATTTCATGCGATGAAACAGTAATTGAGGACGTCCTTGACGCCGAGCTCCGAGCGCCTGATTTAGCAACGGCGCGAGCGACATCCCCAACTCCGACGGTCGTTCTGCTGTATACGGCATTGTAAGCAGCCTTCTTCGGATTTTTGATCCACCCCATGCCCTTCTTACCATAGCCGGGGATTATCGCCCGCTTTACCGCGCGCTTCGCTCTGCCGGTCGTTCTTGCCTTGAGTGATGTCTTTAGATTCGGCTTACGCAGCCCGACCTTTACCATATTTCTACTCCATCCCCTCGGAACCCCACACCGGGGTGCACGAGCACGCCTGGGTCTCCCCGTTTTCAAGCGCCCCGTGTTTGCCTAATGTTCACGCCCTTTCGGACTCTAATCCCCAGCTGCCATTCTTGATAATAAAAAAGGGCCCCAAATGGGACCCTTCTTCAAAGTCATACTGGCGGAGAGCTGGGGATTCGAACCCCAGATGCCCTTTTGGGGCATACTCGCTTAGCAGGCGAGCACCTTCGGCCTCTCGGTCAGCTCTCCGTAACAGCCGTTCTATAGTAACCAAACAGCCGAAGTTGGGCAAGGGGAATTTTGAGGCGTTTCCTCTTTTACCTCTCTTTTACCAGTAAACGTCTCAGTCAATCATCTCAACCTGTAACATCTGCAGGCCGTAATCCCCTCCAGATGTTACAGGTTGAGACAAAGATACAAGGACGGCCCCAGCGACAGCGCGGACAGCCCATTCTTTATTAGTCCTCTCGAACGGTCTCCAACAGATAATCGCGCATGTACGGAATTGCAAACGAAACACAGCCATAGCCCGCGGGCTCAATCAACCCCGCATCGATCAGACGCTTGCGATATGACCCAACTTTGTTCGCCGACAAACCCATCTTCTTGGCGATATCGCCGTTGGCGATATCGACGCCCTCGCATTGAGCCATCGCCGCGAGATACTGAAACTGCCGTTCCGACACCCTGCGCAGCGCTGGGGCAATCACCATAGCATTAAAGCTATCAAGAGCCGCCTGGATACCCTTACGAGCCGCCTCTTCGCTCACGCTCTCCGCCCCACTGCGCGCAGCAACCTGCCAAGCGTAATATCCGACCAGCTGGACCATAAAGGGATAGCCTGCCGAAGCTTTTGTTAATAGCTCAGCGGCACCTTTGTCGAGCTCCTTGCCCGCTCGTCTCATCGTATCCTCAAACGATCCGCCAACTTCAAAATCGGAAAGCCGAGTAAGTTCAACATGTTTGGCTCGCTGAAGGAACGTCAACGTATCATCCACCACCACGCCATCTACCGATGTCGGCAGCCCAGCGAAAGCGAAAGCGACATTCGCTCCTTGGCGGATCAAGAGCTGCATCTCATTGCCTAGCTCGCGCATTTCCTCAGTTGAGGCATCCTGGATCTCGTCGAGCGTAATGAGCAGACCACCGCGCTTCGCAGCATCGTACATCGCCTCGCCCAGATGAGAGGCCGATTTCGACATCTCCATGGAGCCAAGGCTGACCCCTAAAATCGATGGGGAAATCGAGATTGATTCAAGACGAACGTTTCGCTGCAGAGCCTCGAGGATTCTATTGCAAAAACCAGCATTGGAGGCAACGTCAACGACCTCGAATCCTTTTTTGCGTGCAAGGTCACCCAATGCATTAAGGAGCACCGTTTTACCTGTGCCTCGGACGCCCGAGATGCGCATGAGTCGATCGGGGGCACCAGGACCATTCTCAAGAGCCTCGGCAAAGTCATCCAAAACAGTGTCCCGTCCGATAAGCTCAGGCGGATTCATGCCCGCCGTTGGCTTAAAGGGGTTAACAGCTTTCATCATTCTGCCCTCCTCTGCTAGTTTTAACAACTTTAACAAAGTTTAGCAACTATAGCAGAGTTTAACAGTTTTAGCAGGCTCGGCGGCTTTATGCCTTACCAATCCTGCCGGGTCCTCCCGCCCGCGCCGATACAAATAGCGCGGTGCGGCCCCTCTATATCGCCCCTACCCCAGCGAGCGGTTGAGGGAGCCGAGCTCGTCGTTGCCCATGGTGCGCCACATTTGGAAGATGCAACCGCGTGCCAGGAAAAAGAAGCCGTTGTCGACCAGTTGCACAGCGGCATCTGCCAGCTGATTCGTCACGGCGGACACTGGCGGCAGCTCGAGTCCAGCCTTGCGGATGGTCTCGACCGCCTCCTCGAACGTCGGAGGCTCGCTGACGCCCATCTCATTCATAAGGCCCTGCATTTCTTCCAGCGCACTACTGCCCGATTCCTCACCGCGCGGCACCAGACGGTAACAAGCCAGCGCTAGGTCGAGCTGATCGCAATTCCAATAGGCAAACGCCAAGCGATAGAACAGGTAGCCGATTGCAGAACGATCGCTGGCAATACGTAGGCCGTGGCGCGCCACCTCGATAATCTCGTCAAAGCGCTCCAGACGCGCAAGCACGTTGATGAGCGCAAAGTGCGATTGCATGGACGAGCGTGCCAGATCGTAAAGATGGCGCACCTCGGGCAGTGCTCGTTCAAAGTCCTCTTGCTCGGCGTAAAAGCTGCAGATCTCGTGCTGGGCAAAGTACAGTGCATCGGGCGCACGAAGGATTCGCACAGAGCGGTCTTCTTCCAACACCGGTAGCACCATGCGCACCAGCTGGTTATCGCAAAACTGCGTTTGAACCGGACCTGTCGCCAAAAGCTCGGCGACGGCGCACTTAGCCTCCAACTCCTCGACAAGACGGGAAAAGCCTTCAAAGGCACCTGTACGGTCGACTTTTGCCTGCTCGCGCAATTCAACAACGCGGGCCACGTATGGGTCGTCGTCCTCTTCCATGACCTCCAACTCGTCAGCCGTATCGGCAAGCAGCAGATCGCGCAGCGCCGGCGGCAGTGTGCGATGGTCATCACGCGGACGAGCATGAACCTCCGCAGGCTCAATCGTCTCCGGAGCGGTTGACTCATACGCCTCAAGCACACGCTTGCACGGCATATCGTCCATGTCCATGCTCTCAAGATCCTTGGCGACAGGCACGCAATCGGCCAGATAGGCCGCGCGCCCAAAGAAATACGTTGCGACAACGCGCTCGCCCTGCTCACTGTCGGGAGCAGCAATCTGCACATAGCAGCGCGTGATGCAGGTGCCCGCGGCAAAACACGCTGCCGCAAGCGTAAGTGCCACGCGCGCATCGTGCTCCGCGGCCCAGATCGCGCGCATGTCCTCGTCCAGCTCGCGCCAGGCGTCATCCTGAGCGTCGTATTCACGTTGTGGCATGGCATCCACGACAGACCGCCCAAACCGAACGAGCATAATCCCCTCGGCAACGTTTGCCCGATAGGTATAGTCGAGCCGTGTGACCACGTTGAGCGCCTCAACGATTCGCGCAAAACGGGTGCGCACGTCCCACTCGCCGCCCGGCTGGCACGAAACCGTTCCCGGTTTGGCCCACGGATTATCGCTCGAGGCCGTATCGAGCAGTCGGGGAACATCGTTGGTCGTCTTGGCGATATGCCACGCATCAAAGAGCGCGCAGCCCTCAAGACTCGGCGAGGATGCCGCAGGGACCAATCCGGCCCCGATGCGCTCAAGGATGCCGGAGAGGCGGTTGAGACGACACTCGATGGCAAGCAGCATGTCAATCTCGTCCTGGTCCAACAGGCTACGATCAAAATTGAGATAGAAAATCTTTGAGCGATCAATGCGAGCCAGGCTCATCTCGGACTTGGCAGCGATGGTGCGCAGGCGGGGCAAGTCAATTTCGCTCATAAGGGCGGCGGCATAGCGCTCGATACCGCTCGGATTCTCGGCATGGTCAACGCGGTAAAGCAGCGTCTCGATAGCATCGGGGAGCGGTGCCGTGTTAAAGCCCAAAAACACCTCGACCGGCTCGGACAACTTTACGAGCTTGATCTTGTCGACAACGTTTTGCATACCCTCGTCGAGTCCGCCGGCGTCCGCCGTGTTCACAATAGCGCTTTCGGAGTTGGCAAATATCACGTAGCGCAAGAACATCGAGGCCATGAACTCACCGTAAGGAAGGGCGCGGGTCGAATTCCATGTCTCGTGGTCGGACTGCTCGCGCATGGGGCCTTCGGGAGAGCCGGCAGTTTGCGCACACGCGCGCATTGCACCGTTGGCTTCCCTTACCATGATCTCACCAATACCGGAATCCGACTCGTCAAGGACCAGTTCCATGTCGGGATCGTTGGGCAGCGGAGCCTCGCTGACGGGGCGGTCCACCTTGTACACCTCACCCGAAACGCTTACGTAGCCCAAAAGCGACACATGACTTTTGCCAACGAATTCGACGACATAACAAGATTCATGCTGATCCTCGCCAAAGAGTTTCCAGACCACGCCATATGAGCGTCCCGCAGGCTGCTCGGGCATCGCCGGAAAGCGCTTCTTAGGATCGAGAAACCTGAGCTTGTATGTCGGACGCTCTGCCACGAAATATCACCCTGATCGGTCGTTTGAAGAAGGAGTGGTCGCGAATAAGTCGCGACATCTACTCGGAATCTTACACGAGTCGACAGGAAATCGTCCCTTTGGACGAAAGCACTCAAGCTGGCGTAAAAGAAAAGCCCCCGTTGCCGGGAGCTTTAATCTCAAATGGTGCGGCGTATAGGATTCGAACCTATGACGTTCTGATTCGTAGTCAGACCCTCTATCCAGCTGAGGTAACGCCGCAGCGCGTTATTCATAATGCCACCGCCCCTAGGTTGCGTCAAGAAAAAATTCTCTTAAAGTCAAAAAAATTTTTAGCCGCACGCATCCAAGCAACGGAAAAGCAGGTAGATGGCTCGCGCCTGCCCAAATATTTTTCCCCTCCCCCATGTTGTTGCCCCACATTCAAAAATGGGACGCTTGTAGCGCTTTGCACGACGCTTTTGGGACCCAAGGCACTTCCTAAAATGCCCCCGACCGATAGCCTCGTAAGTAGGAAGGGCCCATGACGGCATCCGTTGATCCACGCAGCGACTCATGGGTCGAAATGAAAAGAACGCACACGAAAGGACGAGGACCTATGAAGATCACCAAGAAACTACTGGCGGTATGCGTTGCGGCTCTTGCCCTGAGCATGGCCCTCATGGGCTGCAACGGCGGCAGCTCTGCAAAGCCTGCTGGCAGCGACGCCGGCAGCGCCCCCAAGCAGGCGACCGAAAAGAAGGAGTCCAAAAAGCCCGCCGACGACCGTATCGACTTTACGTGGTTCAAGGCTTACGCACCCGAGGGCTACGACGTATGGGCGCGCAGCGGAAGCGATGGCAATGTGTCTGAAATCCTCTTCAACGGCATCGAGGATAGCAACAAAGTCATCTCCTTTGGCGTAAGCTCCACGAAGGACGCCGAGACGGTTGTCACCAACGACTCGGCCCGCGATGGCTATGAGCGTGGAGAAGACGTGACCATCGGCCGGTATACCTGGAAGACCGTCAACTTTACGTGGCACAAGACACCGAGCATGCACCTCGCGACCGATATTCCCAACTCCGGAAGAAGCGTCGAGATCACTCTCTTTATGGCGACCACCGACGACCCCGCCTGCAAGGCATTCCTCGAGTCCATTGAGTTCTGCGAAGAAGATCTTGAGGAAAAGAAGCTTGAGGCCAAGGACATTAGCATCAAGGATCTCTGCGAGGAGAACGGACTTGTCATCTCCGGAACGAGAAAGTAGCGCCAAACCCGGCATGACGCCACGCGCAGAATAGCCCGCAGGGCAGCGCGAGCGCGCGAGCAGGGCCCGATTCCCGCTTCCCCCGGGAATCGGGCCTCTTTTTGTTTTGGCCGTCTTCCGCGTCAAAACGTCGCAAGCCGCGCGCAAACAAAGGCGGCGGAGCCCCATGGCCCCGCCGCTCATCATGCGATATGTTTGCAAGAGACCTTACGCCTCGGGCTCGATCTTCTCGAGGCCGCCCATGTAGGGACGCAGAACCTCGGGGATCGTGATGGTGCCGTCGGCGTTCTGGTAGTTCTCCAGAATGGCAGCCATGGTACGACCAGCCGGCAGGCCGGAACCGTTAAGGGTGTGCAGGTAGCGCGAGCCCTTGAAGTTCTCGGGGTCGCGATACTTGATGTTGGCGCGGCGGGCCTGGAAGTCGCCGCAGTTGGAGCAGGAGCTGATCTCCTTGTAGGCGTTGTAGCTCGGCAGCCAGACCTCGACGTCGTAGGTCTGACGGGCAGAGAAGCCCAAGTCGCCGGTGCACAGGCTAATCACGCGATACGGAAGGCCCAGCTGCTGCAGCAGGTACTCGGCCTCGGCGGTCATGCTCTCGAGCTCCTCGTCGGACTCCTCCGGCTTAGCGAACTTGACCATCTCGACCTTGTCGAACTCGTGCTGACGGATGATGCCGCGGGTGTCGCGACCGGCGGAACCGGCCTCCTCGCGGAAGCAGGGGGTGAAGGCGGTGTAGCGGCGCGGCAGGGTGTCGGCGTCGAGGACCTCGCCGGCGTGCAGGTTGGTGAGCACGACCTCGGCGGTGGGGATCAGGAAGTTGTCGCCCGAGACGTGGTAGGCGTCGTCCTCGAACTTGGGCAGCTGACCCGTGCCAAACATGGTCTGACGCTTGACGACGATAGGCGGCCACCACTCCTTGAAGCCACGGCTGGTGTGCGTATCGAGGAAGAAGTTGATGAGGGCGCGCTCCAGGCGGGCGCCAGCGCCACCGAGAACGGTGAAGCGGCTGCCGGAGAGCTTGTTGCCACGCTCGAAGTCGAGGATGCCCAGATCGGTGCCCAGATCCCAGTGCGGCTTAAAGTCGAAGTCGAACTCGCGCGGGGTGCCCCAACGACGGCGCTCGATATTCTCGTCCTCGTCCTTGCCGTACGGCGTTGCCTCGCAAGGAATGTTGGGCAGGTGAGCCATGAAGTCGTACTGCTCCTGCTCGAGGGCGGTACGACGCTCGGCCAGACCGTCAATCTTCTCGTTGACGGCGCGCACGGCCTCCTTGGCGGCCTCGGCCTCGTCCTTCTTGCCCTCCTTCATCAGGGCGCCGATCTTCTTGGACTCGGCATTGCGCGTAGCCTGGAGCTCCTCGACCTCGGTGATGACGGCACGGCGCTCGTCGTCGAGCTCAAAGAACTTCTCGCGATCCCAAGACGTCTGGCGGTTAGCCATGGCGACATCGATGGCATCGGGGTTCTCGCGAACAAACTTGATATCAAGCATTAGATCCTCCGGCGATATACATTCCATTTAGGTTGCAACCTTGTACATGTATGGGCAAGTATATACTTATGAGCGTTTACGACCCAACTCAACTACGCAAGAAGGCACCCAATGGACGCAGTTTTTTCCTTTTTGTTTGGCACCCGCACCGGTTTTGCCATCCTTTTCGCCGGCGGCATCCTGTTATTTGCGATTCTTGCCTTTGTAATGGAGAAGCGTACCCATAAGATGTACGTCGACCGCGGACCCAAGTCCGAGGATGAGGAAGACAGCTTCTGGGACTAACCTGCCAAAAAGGGACAGGTTTATTTTGGTCGGTTTTATCTGGGCAAACGCAAGCGCCCC
>CAJMOM010000011.1:0-19798 GCA_905215005.1 uncultured bacterium
TGGTGGTCTTGCCCGCGCCGGTGGGGCCGACGATGGCCACCTTCTGGCCGGGCTTCACCGTACAGCTGAAGTCGTGGATGATGGTCTTGTCGGGCGTGTAGCCAAACTTGACGTGGTCGAACTCCACGTGGCCGGGGCGCTTCTCGGGAATCTGCGCGTCGGCCTTCTGCTCCTCCTCGGGCGCGGCCAGGAACTCAAACACGCGCTCGGTGGCGGCGGCCATCGACTGCATCGTGTTGCTCACGTTGCCCAGCTGCTGCACCGGCTGCGTAAAGTTGCGAACGTACTGGATAAAGCTCTGGATGTCGCCGGGCGTGGCATTGCCGGTCAGCGCGAGCTGCGCGCCTACCACGACGACGCCCACGTAGCCCATGTTGCCCACCAGACTCATAAGCGGCATCATCAGGCCCGACAGGAACTGCGAGCGCCAGCCGCTAATAAAGAGGCGGTCGTTTTGACGGTCGAACTCTTCGATCGAGGCCTCGGCGCGGTCGAACACCTGAATAACGTTCTGGCCGGCAAAGTCCTCCTCGATAATGCCGTTGACGGCGCCCAGAACCTGCTGTTGCTCGCGGAAGTACGGCTGCGAGAAGTGAATCATTACGGTCAAGATAATCGCGGCGGCCGGCAGCGTGAGCACGGTGACGCCGGTAAGCGGCAGGCTGATCGAAAGCATCATGACGAGCACGCCGATAATCTGCGTCACCGACGTGATGAGCTGTGTCACGCTCTGGTTGAGCGACTGGCCCAGCGTATCGACGTCGTTGGTGATGCGGCTGAGCACGTCGCCCTTGCTGTGGCCGTTGAAGTAGCTCATCGGCACGACGGCAATCTTGGCGGCGATCTCCTTGCGCATGCGATAGCAAATCTTTTGCGTGACGCCGGTCATGAGCCAGCCTTGGATCAGGCTGCAGACAGAGCTCGCCAGATACAGGCAGAGCAAAAAGCCGAGCGTCTTGGCGATCCAGTCAAAGTCAACGTCGCCGGTGCCGTTGACCTTGGCAACCAGGCCTTCGAACAGCTTGGTCGTAACCTGGCCGAGCACCTTGGGTCCCACAATGTTAAAGATGACCGAGCACACGGCAAAGGCGACGGCGGCAAACACGGCAATCTTGTGCTGGCCGATATAGCCGAGCAGCTGCCTCATGGTGCCCTTAAAGTCCTTGGCCTTTTCGCCGCGACGCATGCCGCCCATGCGGCCCATGGGACCACGCTGGCGGGTGGGCTTGGGAATCTGAGTCTTGGTCTCGTCTGCCATTAGCGCTCGCCTCCTTCCATGACGGCTGAAATTTCTTCTTGGGTAAGCCCCAGCTCCTCGGCGGAAAGCTGCGACTGTGCGATCTCTAGGTACGCCGGGCAGCTGCGCAGCAGCTCCTCGTGCGTGCCGGTGCCCACTACGTGGCCGTCGTCGAGCACGATGATCTGGTCGGCGTGCATGATGGTCGCGATACGCTGCGCCACGACCACGAGCGCGGCGTCGGTGACGTTTTTGGCCAGCTCCTCGCGTAGGCGCGCGTCGGTCTTGTAGTCGAGGGCACTAAACGAGTCATCGAACACCACGACCTCGGGCTTTTTGGCCAACGCGCGGGCGATGGCCAGACGCTGGCGCTGACCGCCCGAAACATTGGAGCCGCCCTGGCTAATGGGGGAGTCGTACCCGTCCTCGCGCTCGGCGATAAAGTCCTCCGCCTGGGCGACGCGTGCTGCCTGGCGCATATCCTCGTCACTCACCATGTCGCCGGCAAACTTGAGGTTGCTCTCGACGGTACCCGAGAACAGGCGACCCTGCTGCGGAATATAACCGATGCGGCGGCGCAGCTCGGAAAGGGTCATGTCGCGCACATCGACGCCGTCGAGCGAAATGCTGCCGCCCGTGACGTCGTACAGGCGCGGAATCAGCTGCACGAGCGTGGACTTGCCCGAGCCCGTGGAGCCAATGATGCCGAGCATCTGGCCGGCGTGCGTGGTGAAGTTTACGCCGCTAATGACGTCGGCGCGGGCATCGGGATACTGGAAGCTCACGTCACGGAAGGTGAGCTCGCCGCGCGGCGCGCTGACAGCGGGCAGTTTGGGCGAGGCGGGGTCGTTGATGCTTGTGGGGCAGGTGATGACCTCTTCCACGCGCTCGGCTGCGACCTCGGCGCGGGGCAGGATGACCGAAACCATGGTGAGGATCATAAACGCCATGACGATCTGCATGGTGTAGGAGATAAACGCCATCATGTTGCCGACCTGCATCACGCCGTCGGACACGCCCTGCGCGCCAAACCAGACGATAAGCACGGTGATGCAGTTCATGACGAGCATCATGAGCGGCATCATAAAGCTCATGGCTCGGTTGGTGTAGAGCTGCGTGGTCATCAGGTCGAGCGAAGCCTTGTCAAAACGCTCGAGCTCATGCTCCTCGCGGTTGAACGAGCGGATGGGCATAAGGCCGTCGAGCAGCTCGCGGGCGGTAAGGTTCACACGGTCCACAAAGCTCTGCATCTTTTTGAACTTGGGCATGGTGAGGCCCATAAGCACGCCGACGACGGCCGAGACCGCGATGATGGCTACGGCGATGGTCCACTCTAGGCCGGTATGGTTGGCCAGGACGCGCATGACGGCGACGATGCCCATGACGGGGGCCATCAGACACATGCGGATAAACAGGGTTGCGGCCATCTGGATCTGCTGAATGTCGTTGGTGCAGCGGGTGATGAGCGAGGCCTGGCTAAACTTGCCCACCTCGGCCGGCGAGAAGTGCATAACCTTGTTGAAGGTCTCGCGGCGCAGGTCGCGGGCGATGGAGCAGGCGGTGCGCGAAGCCACGGCACCGGTCAGGATGGTGGCGACGAGCGACACCAGGCACAGCCCAAACATCGTGGTCGCCATGCGGCTCAGGTAGGCGTTCTGCACGTCGGCTGGGTCGATGCCCTGTGCCTTGTACTCGTCCTGTACATAGCTCACGGCGCGCTGGGTGACGATGGAGCCCGACATGGAGCCCATTTTGTCCGCCATCTGGTTGGCGCCCTCGATGAGCTTGCTCTGGTCGATCAGACCGCCTTCAACGCCTAGACGCAGGCTCTTCATGGTAATCTTGCCGCCGTCGGCGTCAATCTGCTTTTGCATGTTCTGTGCCGCTGCGGCTTTTTGCTGCATATCGGCGAGCTGCTCGGGCGTCATCGCCGCCATCTGCTCGGGGGTGGGCATGGCCTGGGCGGCGCCGCCATCGCTTGCCTCGGTGGATGCGCCGGTCATGTCGCCCATGGAGTCGGCGTCGATGCCCTGGTTGAAGGCGAGCACGACGGTCTCAGGCAGGCTCATGATGTCGGCAATCTTGCCGCCGTCGCCGCGCTCCTCCTCGGTGCCCTTGTACGTTCGAATGCCGTTATTGTCCGCATTGCTAAACACGGCCTCCACAGCTTTGGCGCCCTTGGCGCTCATAAAGAGCTCGAGGTCGTCGAGCGATTCGGCGCGAATGGTGTCGGGCACGGGCGAGGCGATACCGCCTTGCTGCACGCCCACGTCGACGATATCGCTCATATAGGTAGGCAGCGCCAGGTCGGCGTTGCAGCTGATTACGATGAGTACGATAGCTGTGAACAGTGCCAGGATATGCTTTTTAAAGAGCTTGAGAATCCTCACTCGGCATCTCTCCTTTCTTGATTGCGGTCGATAATTTCGTTGGCACGTCTAAGAAGGCGCACCATCTCTTGGGTATCTGTTTCGCCGAGCTGCTCGAGGAAGGCCGCGGTGCGGTCCTCGAATTCCCGACGTTTGATTTCGATGACCTGGAATCCTTTGTCGGTCACCGTGACGTGTACGCGACGACGGTCGGTCTTTGAGTGCTCGCGCTCGACCCAGCCCTTGGCCTCGAGGGCGCGCAGGATATTGGCGATGCGGGCGCTCGAGACCCAGGCACGATCGGCGAGTTCGCTCGGCGTGAGCGAGCCGCCGGCGCGCATGAGGGCGCGCATGACGGCCATTTCGCCGCCGAGAGCCTGGTCGGCAAAGCGCGAAACGCGCTGGTGCATGCTGCCAAACTCGGTAAAGAGCTGACGCCCAAGCTCATGGAAATCGGTATCTTCCACCGAAAACCCCTAACACTAGAAACTATTTTCGGTGAAAGATGATACCCGCATATTCGGACCTCATGCAGTGGGCAATATAAAGAGCGCATAAAGAGTTGAAAAATTCAATTGCTGAAGCGTTTCAAAGAACTATTATGCCCGCGGTTAGGCGAGGGGTTGTCACCACCATGACGACTGGGACTCATATAATCGCCACGTGCGATGCTCCAACTTCCCGCAAGGAGACACCTGAATCAAGGGGGTTGGAGTCATGGCATTTGACTTCACGGGCAAAACCGCGATCGTTACCGGTGGCACTCAGGGCATTGGCCTCGAGATTGCCAAGGGCATCGTTGCGGGCGGCGGACACGTCGCGCTCATCGCAAGGAACGCTGCTAAGGGCGAGGCCGCGGTGGCCGAGCTTGGCGAGGGCAACAAGTTCTACCAGCTCGATGTCGCCGATGCACCCAAGGCGCGCGAGACCGTCGAGCAGATTTTTACGGACCTGCCGCAAACCAACATCCTGATCAACTGCGCTGGCGTCATCAGCACCAAGAAGTTCGACGAGATCGATGACACCGAGTGGCGTCGCACCATCGACATCAACCTCAACGGTACCTTTACCATGATGAATGCCGTGTACCCGCACTTTAAGGCGGCCCATGCCGGCACTATCGTCAACGTGAGCTCTGTTGCCGGTAAGATCGGTGGTGGCCTGCTCGGCACCGCTGCCTACGCCAGCTCCAAGGCCGGTGTTAACGGTCTAACCAAGGCAGTCGCCAAGGAGGGCGGCAAGTTCGGCGTCCGCTGCAACGCTGTATGCCCGTCGCTCACGTTGACCGATATGACCTCGATTCTCTCTGACGAGAACTCTCAGCGCATCATCAACGGTATTCCTCTGGGCCGCGCCGCCCAGGCCAGCGAGCCTGCGCAGATGGTGCTGTTCTTCGCTTCCGACCTCGCCAGCTTCGTGAACGGCGAGATCGGTGACTGCGACGGCGGCATCGTCCTGGACGGGTAATACCCCGCGGTGATCGTTTGGCGGCGACCCTGGCGACTCGGGGTTGTCGCCTTCTTTCTGATATAGGCGCGTGCGGCTTCGATTCGCATGCATCCAAAGGAGATATATATGAGTGAATCGACTGCGGTGGAGGCGCCGGCGGCAAAGGAGCCGTTTTTTAAGATGTCCTCCATCCCGGGTGCCAATATTTTGGTGCCGCTTTTGCTGGGCTGCCTGCTCAACACGCTATTCCCCGACCTGTTCAAGACGCTCGGCAGCTTTACGCTTGGCATGACCCAGCAGGGCGCCGGCCCGCTTGTGGGCGCCTTTTTGCTGATTGTCGGCACGACGATTTCGTTTAAGAGCGCTCCTGCCGCCGCTGCTCGCGGTGCCATCATCATTGCCGTCAAGCAAATCGTGGTCGTTGCCGTGTCGCTGCTCATCCTTTATGTGTTCAACGACAACCTGTTTGGCATCTCTGCCATGGTGATGCTGGCGGCTTGCACCGGCGCCAACAACGCTATGTACGCTGGCCTGATGGGCACCATGGGCAACGAGGCCGAGCGTGGCGCCGTCGCCATCACCACGCTCGTTGTTGGCCCTCCGGTCACGATGATCGTGCTCGGCGCCGCCGGCCAGGCTCCGATTGGCTGGTCACTCGTGGGCGCCATCCTGCCGATCGTCGTCGGCATTATCCTGGGCAACCTGTTCCCCAGCTTTAAGAAGATGATGGCACCGGCACTTTCCGCCATCATCGTGCTCGTCTTCTTTGCCATGGGCTCGACCATGACTTTTGGCCAGCTTATCAACGGCGGTCTTCCCGGCATTCTGCTCGGCGTGATCTGCTCGGTGGTCTTTGCAATTCCCGTCATCGCGGTCGATAAGCTCACGGGCGGTACGGGTGTCGCAGGTGCGGCCATTTCGAGCTGCGCCGGAGCCAATGTGGCCACGCCTGCTGCCATGGCAAGCGTCAACGAGGCCATGTACGGCGGTGCGGTGCTCGCGACGGCTACGGCACAGGTTGCTGCCTGTGCAATCGTGACGGCTATTTTGACCCCGCTGGTCACCAGCTGGTGCCACAAGCATTTTGAGGGCCAGCAGAGCAACAGCAAGGCAACGACCGACAAGGCCGCCTCAGCCGCCTAATGCCAAGCGGCAATCAAAGCTAAAAACTAGCTACGCCACAGGGCGGCCACGGGGGATCCTGTGGCCGCCCTGCAGTTTCTGTAGGGTCTCTGTGACACTTTACCCTGCTAAAGCTGGCATAACAGCTAGAGCGAACGTCGTACAAAGGCAAGGAAAAATAACATACAAATCGGTGAACGGTAGTTGTTCGCGCTCGCATTTCCTGCGGGTTTGTAAAAAACGCCCTTATGATATAAAAAAAGAAACATATAACAGCCCAGATGGAGAGGGTCGCTATGTTATCCTTCTCAAACGGGTGAAATCTTGGGTTTTGGGTTGCAGTTCCAAGGTGGACAAACGTTTTTCCCTGCACCAACGTGTGATGAAGAACGGAAGAAGCCGGTAGTGCAAACCGAAAATTCAAGAATTCAATAAGCAGCGGTGTGAGAGAGCGCCGCATTACACGTAACTAGGAGCGTGGTTACACAATGCAGGAGGCATGGGAAGGCTTCAAGGAAGGCATCTGGACGGGAGAGGTTGACGTCCGAGACTTCATCCAGAAGAACTACACCCCCTATGAGGGCGACGAGTCGTTCCTCGCCGGCCCGACCGAGCGTACCAAGGAGCTGTGGGGCGAGGTTCTCGACCTGCTGCTTAAGGAGCGCGAGCAGGGCGGTGTCCTCGATATGGACACCAAGACCGTTACGGGTATCGTGAGCCACCCCGCTGGCTACATCGATAACGCCCACCGCGAGAAGGAGACCATCGTCGGTCTCCAGACTGACAAGCCGCTCAAGCGCGCTCTGCACGTCAACGGCGGTATCCGCATCGCTTGCCAGGCTGCCAGCCAGCACGGCTACAAGGTCGACGAGAACGTTGTCGAGCGCTACACCTTCGAGCGCAAGACTCACAACGCCGGCGTCTTCGATGTTTACACCCCCGAGATGCGTGCTTGCCGCTCGGCTCACATCATCACCGGTCTGCCCGATGGCTATGGCCGCGGCCGCATCATCGGCGACTACCGTCGTGTCGCCCTGTACGGTGTCGACTACCTGATCAAGGACAAGGAGGCCCAGAAGGCTTCCACCCCGACGGTCATGACCGCCGACAACATCCGCGACCGTGAGGAGCTGCAGGAGCAGATCCGCGCCCTCGGCGAGCTCAAGATGATGGCCGAGACCTATGGTTTCGACATTTCCAACCCTGCTACCAACACGCAGGAGGCCATCCAGTGGATGTACTTCGCCTACCTCGCTGCCGTTAAGGAGCAGAACGGCGCCGCTATGTCCATCGGCCGTACCTCCACGTTCATCGACATCTACGCTGAGCGCGATCTTGCCAACGGTACCTTCACTGAGGAGCAGATCCAGGAGTTCGTGGATCACTTCATCATGAAGCTCCGCATGGTCAAGTTTGCCCGTACCCCCGAGTACCAGGCCCTGTTTACCGGCGATCCGCAGTGGGTCACCGAGTCCATCGGCGGCATGGGTGTTGACGGCCGTACGCTCGTTACCAAGATGAGCTACCGCTACCTCCACACGCTCGAGAACATGGGTACCAGCCCCGAGCCCAACATGACCGTCCTGTGGTCGACCCGTCTGCCCGAGAACTTCAAGAAGTTCTGCGCCAAGACTTCTGTCGCCAGCTCCTCGATCCAGTACGAGAACGACGACCTCATGCGCGTTTACCACGGCGACGACTACGGCATCGCCTGCTGCGTGTCCTCCATGCGCATCGGCAAGGAGATGCAGTTCTTCGGCGCCCGTGCCAACCTGGCCAAGTGCCTGCTGTATGCACTCAACGGCGGTGTTGACGAGGTCTCCAAGAAGCAGGTCGGCCCCAAGTATCGCGCCGTCGAGGGCGATACGCTCGATTACGACGACGTTGTGGCCAAGTACAACGACATGATGAAGTGGCTCGCTGGCGTGTACGTCAACTCGCTGAACATCATTCACTACATGCACGACAAGTACTGCTACGAGCGCATCCAGATGGCTCTGCATGACAAGCACGTGCACCGCTGGTTCGCTACGGGCATCGCTGGCCTTTCCGTCGTGGCTGACTCCCTGTCCGCCATCAAGTACGCCAAGGTCCACCCCGTCCGTGACGAGAACGGCATCATCGTCGACTTCGAGACCGAGGGCGAGTTCCCCAAGTACGGTAACGACGACGACCGCGTCGACCAGATCGCTCACGACGTTGTGCACCAGTTCATGGAGTACATCCGCATGAACGATACCTACCGCAACTCTGTGCCTACGACCTCGGTTCTGACCATTACCTCCAACGTCGTGTACGGTAAGAAGACCGGCTCCACGCCCGACGGCCGCAAGGCTGGCCAGCCGTTCGCCCCGGGTGCTAACCCCATGCACAAGCGCGATAGCCACGGCGCCATCGCTTCGCTGTCTTCGGTTTCCAAGCTCCCGTTCCGCGATGCTCAGGACGGCATCTCCAACACCTTCTCCATCATCCCGAGTGCGCTCGGCAAGGAGGACCAGGTGTTCTTTGGCGATATCGACCTTGATCAGCTGGGCGAGTAACTATTGTTAGTGCTATACTAACAATAACGATTACTGATTAGCGCGCCGGTTTCGGCCGGCGCCTATCGATCGAAGGAGACACATTATGAAGGTTTCTGAAGTTTCCGAGACTCAGGCCGATAACCTGGTCCACATGCTCGACGCTTACGCCGAGAAGGGTGGCCACCACCTGAACATCAACGTCTTCAACCGTGAGACGCTGCTCGACGCTCAGGCTCACCCCGAGAAGTACCCGCAGCTGACCATCCGCGTTTCCGGCTATGCCGTGAACTTCCACACGCTCACCAAGGAGCAGCAGGACGAGGTCATTGCGCGTACCTTCCACAACAAGTTCTAAAGGGATTTAACTCCCGCAGGGTTACTGGGGCCGGTTTTGGGTTATTTTCCAAAACGTCCTCGGGCATGCGAGAAGCCCCCGCTGCGCACTACGTGCGGCGGGGGCTTCTCGCGTCCTGCGGGATGTTTTGGAAAATAACCTAAAACCGGCCATGTGGGGTCCTTTGGAGCCACCCTTTAGGCGGAACTCTCCAAATTATTTGGATGAGTCGTCTACTTACTTGTGCTGTTACCGTCTTCCCGCTGTTGTTGGGGTATGCTTTGTTCGTATGTAAACGTATGACATGTTGATGGGGGAGGGTGCTATGGCTCGCGAGAGTGCTCGTTCTAAGGATACGGCTAAGCCTGGCATCAAGGAAGTTGCGGCGGTGGCGGGGGTTTCGCCTACTACGGTATCTCGCGTGCTTAATAATCGCGGCTATATTAGCCAAGAGACCCGCGATAAGGTCCATGCCGCGATGAAGCGCATCAACTATACGCCCAACGATATCGCCCGTGCCATGCTCAACGGTCGCCTGAATCTTATCGGTATGATTGTCCCCTATGTCAGCAGTCCGTTTCATGCCCAAGTGGTTCAAGTCATTGAGCATACCCTGGCCGAAAACGGTTTTAAGATGCTGCTGTGCAATAGCGCCAATCGACCCGAGCTTGAGCGCTCTTATATCGACATGCTTCGACGCAATATGGTTGATGGCGTCATCGTCAACTCGCTTAATATCGGTGCCGAGGCGTATGCCGAGATGGGCTTGAGTCTGGTTGGTATCGACTGCGACCTTGGCGAAGCCTCTGTTCAGATTGCGAGCGACAGCTATAGCATCGGCGAACTTGCCACGCGTCGCCTGATCGATGACGGATGTTCACGCATCCTGTGCCTGCGCAGCAATAGCCGCATGCGCATGCCTGCCAATAAGCGTACCGATGCCTACCTCGATGTTGTTGAGCAGGCCGGTTTGCCCGCGCTTGTCCGTGAGGTCGAGTTCGTTAAGCCCGACGACGAAAAGAGCGCGGTCGTTGCGAAGATCCTCGATGAGAACCCCGATATTGACGGCATCTTTGCGGGAGACGACACGATGGCGGCCATCTGTCTCAACGTTATGAAGCAGCGAGGCTTGAGCGCTCCGGGCGATATTAAGGTCGTGGGCGCGGATGGTGCCCGCCGCACTATGACGTTTATGCCTGACTTAACAACCGTACGCCAAGATATCGATCGCATCGGAGAGCTCGCGGCGCAATCCATCATCGCTCTTGTTAACGGCGAAAAGCCCGAATCGAATATCAAGCTCCCCGTTGAACT
Organism: uncultured bacterium; assembly: GCA_905215005.1. GTDB lineage: Bacteria > Actinomycetota > Coriobacteriia > Coriobacteriales > Coriobacteriaceae > Collinsella. Next base: position 10,348 of record CAJMOM010000011.1, read on the forward strand.
CATTGAGGGTAAAACCGCGTAGTTCGTCCCGTGCCAAAAGAATTCCTCAAACATCTCTGATGACCGTTCGCCGGCATATGTCAACCGTTTGCCGACGACTGGAACTGCGAAAAGACGTATTGGTATGAAAACGTTTGACATATGAAAACGATTGACATATCTTGCAGTTGTACCGAGTTAGTATCTCGTGAGAAAGGAAGTCTCGGATGCACAAGGTGTATTACCAGCCTGAGGGAATTTGGGTAGGCGACATCATGCCGTACGGCGAGGACGGCACGTTCTATCTCTATCATCAGCGTGACACGCGAAACCCCGGACCTTTCGGAGAGCCGTTTGGCTGGGCACTCGCGACAACCAAGGACTTCGTCAATTACAAAGACTTTGGCGAGAGCCTTGAGCGTGGCGGCGACGAGGAAGTCGACCAGTATGTTTATGCCGGCACGGTGTTTAAGGTGGGCGACAAGTACCATGCGCTCTACACTGGTTGCAATCGCGATAAGGTCAAGGCACGCTTGATGAAGCAGGTTCTTCTTCACGCAACGAGTGACGACGCCGTCAAGTGGGAGAAGAACATCGCCGAGACGCTGCTTCCGCCCCAGGAGGGTTACGATGACCGCAACTGGCGCGATCCCTTTGTGCTTTGGGATGAGGAGAACGAAGAGTACATGCTCATCCTCGGCACGCGTGTGGGCGAGGACAAGCGTCTGATGACCGGTCGTCTGGTCAAGTTCACCTCCAAGGACCTGGATACCTGGGAGTTCCAGGGCGACTGGTGGAATCCGGGCCTGTACACCATGTTCGAGATGCCTGATCTCTTTAAGATGGGCGACTGGTGGTATCTGGTGTTCTCCGAGTACAGTGATGGCAACAAGACCCGTTACCGCATGTCTCGCTCTATCAACGGTCCTTGGATCACTCCTGCGGACGATTCCTTCGATGGCCGCGCGTACTATGCCGCGCGTACCGCATTTGATGGCGAGCGCCGCGTTCTCTTTGGTTGGGTTCCTACGCGTGACGAGGGCGGTGACCCCAGCTCTTACCTGTGGGGTGGCACCTTTATGCCTCTCGAGATCGTTCAGCGTGCCGACGGAACGCTCGGCACCAAGCTCCCCGACAGCATGCTTGGCGCCTTTGGCGAGGCTAAGGCAGTCGAGGCCTTTGAGCTTTCCTGCGAGTCGGGCAAGGTCGAGCAGGTGCTCGCCGCGGATGCCGGTTCCACCTATATGCTCGATGCCGACATCGAGCTCGCCGGTGACGCTGCCGGCTTCTCGGTGAAGCTTGCCGAGGACGCCGAGTCCGGTCTTGCCTATGAGTTCCGCGCCAACCTGCGTGAGGGCAAGCTCGAGTTTACGGCGGCCCCCCAGTATCCGTGGTTCCAGGTCAACAACATGGGCCTCGAGCGTCCGTTGTTCTTTAAGGGCGAGGGCACTCATCATGTGCGCCTGGTCGTTGACGACGATATCGCGACCATCTTTGTCGATGATGTTGCGCTTAACGCTCGCTTCTGCAATAAGCAGGGCCAGGGTGTGGCGCTGACGGTCACCGACGGTACGCTCAAGTGCGCAAATGCAACGATCGCGTCTCTGTAATGGCATCAAAACGTCTTATGATTTCGTAAAGGAATGGAGAGGAACATGGACTACAAAGTAGTGTCTCAGCAAGTCGTCGATAACGTCGGCGGTCTGGAGAACATCGAGGGCGCCACGCATTGCGTTACGCGTCTGCGTCTGGTGCTCAAGGATACGAGCAAGTACAACAAGGCCGAGCTCGAGAACATCGATGGTGTCAAGGGCGTGCTGTACAACAGCGGCCAGCTCATGATCATCTTCGGTACCGGTACCGTCAATAAGGTCTACGATGAGTTTATGGCTCTGACGGGCGTTAAGGAGATCAGCGCTTCCGAGGTCAAGGGCGCCGAGGCGGACAAGAAGGGCAAGTTCTTCTCGGTCCTCAAGGTATTCTCGGACATCTTTATCCCCATCATCCCCGCTTTCGTCGGCGCTGCTATCATCATCGGCCTTAAGTCGCTGATCGTTGCCAACGGCCTCTTTGGCATGGAGGGCAGCCTCGCCGATCACAGCGAGTTCCTCAAGAACCTCGCAAGCTTCTTTGCCATTATCGCCACCACGTTCGACTACCTGCCTGTCCTGGTTATGTACAGCGCAGTCAAGCGTTTTGGCGGCAACCCGATTCTGGGTATCCTCGTCGGTATCGTCATGGTTCACCCGAGCCTTATGAACCGTAACACGTTCGTTATGGATCCGACGGGTGCTGAGTACTGGAACTTCGGTCCGCTCTCCATCCCCATGGTTGCTTTCCAGGGCGGCGTGTTCCCTGCAATCCTGACTGCCTGGTTTATGGCCAAGGTCGAGAAGATTGCCCAGAAGTACATCCCCGAGGTCGTCTCGTTTGTCTTTGTCCCGACCGTTACCCTGATTCTTGCTAACGTCGCCCTGTTCACCGTGTTCGGCCCGCTCGGCAACCTGATCGGCGACGTCCTCGCCGGCGTAATCGATGTCCTGTACAACAGGATGGGCGTCTTTGGTGCCTTTGTCTTCGCCGCGTTCCTGCAGCCGCTCGTCGTTACCGGTACGCATCAGTTCATCCAGGGTATCGAGGCAAACCTCGTTGCCACGACTGGCTTCAACTACATCCAGGCCATCTGGTCGGTTTCCATCATCGCCCAGGGCGGCGGCGCCATCGGCATGTACCTCATTCACAAGAAGCACTCCAAAGAGCGCAACATCTGCATGTCGTCCTTTATTCCGACGCTGGTCGGTATCTCCGAGCCCGCTATCTTCGCTGCAAACATGCGCTACTCGATTATCCCGTTCATCTGCGCTTGCATCGGTGCAGGCTGCGGCGGTGCCTTCGTGAAGCTCTTTGAGGTGCGCGCCATCGGTCAGGGTCTGACCGGCGTGCTTGGCCTGCTCATCGTCACGCCCGAGACGCTCGTGTGGTATGTGGCTGGCAATCTCATCGCCTTTATCGTGCCGATCGTCTTGATCTTTGCCTACAACAAGGCAAAGGGCGTGCCGACCACTGATGAAGAGGGCGCTGGCGCTGGCTTCGATGTCAGCTTCTAGTTGAGCCGTTCAGCGTAATCTGAGGATAAGTCCATTTGAGGAAGGGTGTTCGGCTCGTGTGAGTCGAGCGTCCTTTCCCATAGACGAGAAGGTCAATGGCGGTGTTTAATCAAAAAAACAAGGTGATGCGTGCGGACTATGAGCAGTGGCGAGCTGGACAGGATGAGACGGCGGCTCGCATCGCGTCCGACCCCGATAGGCTCCTGTTCCATGTGGAGCCTGAGCTTGGCTGGCTCAACGACCCCAACGGTTTGGTTCAGATTGGTGATACGTATCACATCTATCATCAATACGATCCGTTCGATGCTGCGCATGGCGGTCCAGTGCTTTGGAACCATCTGACGACAAAGGATTTTGTGACGTACGAGAATCACGGCCCCGCGCTGTTCCCCGATTCCGATTTGGATTCGAACGGAGCGTATTCTGGTTCTGCCTTTGTACGCGATGGCAAGATTCACTACTTCTATACCGGCAACGTCAAGCATTTTGACCGCGATGATTACGACTACGTGTTGACGGGCCGTGAGCAAAACCAGATTCATATGGTTGCCGAGAATCCCGACGAATTGGGCGAGAAGTGCATAGCTGTTGGACCGGTCGATTACCCCGACGATATCGGTACGCACGTGCGCGACCCCAAGATCCTTGAGCACGATGGTGTCTACTACATGGTTCTGGGCGCTCGTACGAAAGACGACCGCGGCTGCGTGCTTGTCTATACCTCGCGCGATCTAGAGGACTGGAACTATGCGACGCGTATTGAGCTGGGCGAGAAGTTTGGCTTTATGTGGGAGTGCCCCGATCTGTTTGAGCTCGATGGTGAGCTTGTTCTCGTTTGCTGTCCGCAGGGTGTGCCTGCCGATGGTTGGCGTTACCGCAATCCGCATCAGTGCGTGTGGTTCCCCATCGAGGCCGATTGGGAGGCGCCGAGCTTTAAAATCGTCGGGCAGGGCATGCCCCCGATGGTCGATGCCGGTTTTGATTTCTATGCTCCGCAGTCCTTTGAGGATGCTGCAGGCCGGCGTTTGATGATCGGATGGTCGGGTTGCCCCGATGCGACGGCAGAAAACCCGACGGTTGCGCGTGGGTGGCAGTGCACGTTGACGGTGCCGCGAGAGCTGAGCATGCGCGATGGTAAGCTCTGCCAGCAGCCGGTCCACGAGATTGAGAGGATGCGCGGCGACTGCGTTCGCGCGATAGGCGGTGAAACCGTTGAGAAGCCGGGCCGCCTGTTTGATCTTGTGGTTTCCTGTGAGGGCGCCCAGGTGATCGAGCTCGAAATCCGCAAGGGTGTCTTTGTGCGCTATGCAGACGGGATGCTTACCCTCGACATGGGTGACGAAGGCTATGGGCGCGACCAGAGGTCGATCGAGCTCAGCGAGCTTCGCGACCTGCGCGTGCTTTCGGACACTACGATGGTCGAGATTTTTGCAAATGGCGGCGAGGCGGCACTTACGAGCCGTACCTATTCGTCGGCGGTTCCGGCGATGGGGTTGCATGCCGAGGGTGCGGCGTCGATGGATTTCTACCGCCTCGCGCATTAACCGTGTGTGGAGCGCGATTGGACTTGCTGGGCGGAATGTGTCGCAGTTGCTGCAGCGAACTACCGTTTATCGCGTATAGCGACCGTTTGCGGAATAAGTAACACTCCTTAATAAACCGTGTAGAATCTCAGGATGCACGGAGTTTTCCAGGGAGACGCTGTCCTTTGTTGTGTGCAAGGGGCGGCGTCTCTTTGGCGCTTGGACGCCGTTGTGCAACAGTGCGGCGGCGCGTGCCATGTATTGAAAAGCCAATGTTGAGATGGGTCGTGATAATAATGGGCAAGTACGTAATCGTGGTTGAGTCTGGGTCGGATGTAACGCCGGAGCTCTGCGAGCGCTACGGCATCGTGCGCGTGCCTATGCATGTCACGATTGGCGACGAGACCGTCGAGGACGGCTCGATCGATCCGCTCGAGATTTATTCGCGCTGCAATGAGTTTGGCGTGATGCCCAAGACCAGTGGCTGCGCGCCTGCGGATTTTGCTCACGTGTACGACCGCATTCACGCTGAGCAGCCCGACGCGACCATTTTGCATCTCGCGTATTCCGAAGTCACGACCTGCTCACATCAGTCCTCCAAGATTGCAGCTAAGGGGCGCGACTACGTGTTCTCCATGGACACGCGCTTTGCCTCGGTGGGTCAGTCGTTGGTTGCCGTCGAGACCGCCAAGTATATTGAGGCTCATCCCGATGCCACCGTCGACGAGATCTTTGCATTTACGAACTCCGTCATGGACCGCGTGCTGCTGGGCTTTGTTCCTACTGATCTTGCCTTCCTTAAGGCGGGCGGTCGTTTGTCCAACGTGGCATTCCTCGGTGCCCATCTGCTCAAGATCAAGCCCTGCATTGAGGTAACGGGCGGCAAGTTCGTGGCGACTAAGAAGTTTCGCGGCTCTATGCTCAAGTGCGCCCGCGCCTTTATTGATCACATGGTCGCCAAGGGCGAGATTGACTACTCGCACATTGGGCTGGCGTATTCGGTGGGCCTTTCCCAGGAGCTGCGCGATGACATGGAGGTCTATGCGCATGATCTGGGCTTTAAGGACGTTACCTGGACTCAGGTCGGCGGCGTCATCTCGAGCCATTGCGGCCCGACCGCCTTCGGTGCGGTGCTCACGCTTAAGGCGTAAAGGCCGCAGGCGAGCGTTCTTCAGCCTGACATCTCGACGTAGCCCCCAGCCATGGTGATGGGGGATAGATTAAAACGTGCCGTTCTAGTCCGAGACGTTTAAACGCAAACGCATGGGCTAGAATGACTCTGGCATTTTAATTGGTTGCATCCAAGGAGAGGCAAGGTAGCGCGAATGGCAGAAATGACGCTTGAGGGTGTGGACGCTCGTCCCGAGGACTCTGCGTTTGCCCTTGGCCGCGTGCATTCGATCGAGACGATGGGAACGGTCGACGGACCCGGCATCCGCTTTGTGGTGTTTGTTCAGGGCTGTCCCATGCGCTGCGCGTATTGCCACAATCCCGATACCTGGTCGGTCAACGGCGGCACCATGGTGACCGTCGAACACCTGATGGATGAGTTCCAGAGTAACCACGAGTTCTATCGCAGCGGTGGCATTACGGTGTCCGGCGGCGAGCCGCTCCTACAGCCTGAGTTTTTGGCCGACCTGTTCCGTGCAATGCACAACAACCCCGATGGCCGCGTGCACACCTGCTTGGATAGCTGCGGCTATGCGTTCGATCCCGCGCATCCCGAGAAGTTCGATGCCGTGCTCAACGAGACCGACATGGTACTGCTCGATATTAAGCATGCCGACCCGGTCGAGCATAAAAAGCTGACTGGGTGCGACCCCGCACGCATCCTGGCGTTTGGCGATGAGCTTGCACGTCGCAAGATCAAGGTCGTTATCCGTCACGTGGTGGTGCCGGGCATTACCGACACGGTGGAGGAGTGCGAGAAGCTCGGTCGCCTCATCGCTCCATGGCACAACGTGGTGGGCCTGGAAATGCTGCCGTATCATACGATGGGTGTCGTCAAGTACGAGCAACTGGGCATTCCCTATAAGCTTGAGGGCGTGCCCCAGATGGATACCGCGCGCATGCCCGAGTTGCGCAACGCCGTCATGGCCGGTATGAAAAAGCGCCGTGCGGAGCTCAGGTCGGCCATCGGCTAACAAGCCCGTCCCAAATTGACTACCTTTTAAGATGTGTAACAAGGCGGGTTGGATCAGTGAGGACGGTTGCTATTCGACATGCGATGGCGGACTGATCGAAGCCGACGGCCGTACCTATGTCATGAGCGTCATGACATCGATGCCATGGAGTGACCGTTCGAGCGAGGTTACGGCCGCGATTGCAAAGGCTCTGTTTGATACGCGAGCTGCACTGGCTTAGCGTGTTCGTTTGGCGAGGTCAAACAAAATGCTGGTACCATACCTTGGTTGAGAATTTCGTATAGGTTTGGGGAATGGTATGGCTACCATCGCGATTATCGGTGCGCTCGAAAAAGAGATCATGCAGATTAAGGAAGAGCTGAGCGACGTTTGCGAGGCACGGGAGGCAGGCTTGACCGTTGTGAGCGGTGAGCTCGACGGCCTGACAGTTGTCGCCACAACGGCGGGCATGGGCACGGTGAACGCCGCCGCTGCAACACAGCACCTCATTAGCAAGTATGCTCCGCAGGCTGTTGTGTTTTCGGGCATTGCGGGCGGTTTGAACCCCAAGCTCCATATCGACGACGTGGTCATTGGCAAACGCCTACGCTATCTGGATACCGATACCGCGCTTATCGCCGAGTCCGCACCGGGACTCGAGGAGTTTGGCTCGACGCCCGCGCTGGTCGATATTGCCGCCGACGTGCTTGCTGAGCGTGGGTTTGTTGACGCTTCGACAAATGCAGTCGCTTCGAATGAGGGCACCAAGCAGTTCTTGGTCGGCACGATTGCCACGGGTAACCGTTTTGTGACGGGCGCCGCCATGCGCAACGACGCTATCGAGGCGACGCATGCCGATTGTGTCGGCATGGAGGGCGCGGCAATTGCCCATGTCGCAACCAAAAATGGTGTCGATTGCCTGGTGTTGCGCGCTATCAGCGATAATTGTGACGAGGCGTACGATGCAATTTGCGACCGAGAGTTCGATCTGTTCGAGTATGCGCGTGTCGCAAGTGACATCACGCTCGATATCGTCCGCCGCATTGCCACTGCGCAATAGCGCGTCTATTTCTAAGAACCTACGACCAAGGAGTGTCCATGGCCGATTCCATTAACTACCAGCTTGCCAAGTTCGTCGCCAGCTACGGCAAGGTTTCGCAGATTCCCGAGTCAACCTGTCCCGAGGTGAGCTTCGTCGGCCGCTCCAACGTGGGCAAGTCGTCGATTATGAACAAGCTCTTTGGCCGCAAGAACCTGGTCAAGGTTTCCAGCACGCCGGGCAAGACGAGCAACATCAACTTCTTTGAGGCCGACGACGTGCATTTCGTGGACCTGCCGGGTTACGGTTTCGCCCGTCGTTCCAAGGCCGAGCGCGACCGTTGGGCCGAGCTCATTGGCGATTTCTTTGACTCCGAGCGCAGCTTTAACTTGGTCGTCTCGCTGGTGGACATTCGTCACGACCCCAGCAAGCTCGACCACGACATGATTGACTACCTGCAGGGCAACGAGTTCAACTTGATCGTCTGCCTCACCAAGGCCGACAAGCTCAGCCGCACCCAGCAGGCCCGCCAGGCAGCAGCCATCAAAAAGCAGCTCAACGTTCCGGCCGAGAACGTGATCATCACAAGCTCCCAGACCGGCACCGGCATCGACGAACTCAAAAAGCGCATCGCCGAGGCTTGCCTCTAATCAGGCCTAACCTTTCAAAAGCCCCTATCTGTATCACCTCAGTGATAGTTTTTTAGGAGACCTAGGTATCCAATACGCGCTTATGAGTGAGCGTGCGTTTTCAGCGATTACATTCTGCGATTGGAGGCAGGCTTTGGGATTTGAGTATTATCCCAAACGCTTTGGGCGAGAGCAGAACGCGCGGCGCAAGTACTTGGATACGGTAAACGGATTTGACTCTGATGGTGTTGGCATTAGGGATTTGATGGCAGGGAGGGTTGATTTAAATGATCCAAGAGTTAACGGATTGTGGGCCGAGTAGGACATACCCCGTCTACTACCTCGAGGATGCAATGAACAACCTCGGCGACTGCTTTGACTATGCCGTTAACGATTATGGAGCAGAAGGATCGGAAGTTGCTGAACTCTTTTGCCTGAGCGGCGTAGCTCGCGAGTTCGAACGCGGCAACGCATGGGTCGTATCGGGAAAATCGGGCGTTGAGCTGTTCGCACTTATCGCCGAAAGGTCGGGCTGTCAATCAAGGTCAATGCCAAATCGAACCTACCGATTCGAAAAGACACCGGAATATTGGACAGGCTGGATGCTGGCATACCTGCAGTGGCGCCTAGGAGAGTCTTTCGAAGATTTGCTGCATGTCGTTCCATTTGATGTGCTGCGCAGTTTGTACTACCCCTGGCACGAGGCCTCGGAGGAACGCGTGGCTCGTTTCGTCTGCGATATGGCGAAAAAAGCGTCCAGGCAAACCAAACTTGCGTTAGCAAGAAAGAGGCTCAAGAAAACCCAACAAGATCTGGCATACGAATCGGGTGTGTCACTCCGCTCAATCCAAATGTACGAGCAGCGCCAGAGAAACATCAATGAAGCTTCGGTTACAAGTGTAAGAGCCATAGCAAAAGCCCTCCACTGCAACATCGAGGACCTCCTAGAACCAGTCTTCGAATACAAAGAAACCAGCGCCGCCTAAAGGGGATTTTGGCCACTGATTGCTCAACTTGTGGTTCACCAAGGGCAATTTGAGCAGCGAAGCCG